>JAHIPR010000023.1 GCA_018903015.1 bacterium | reverse complement strand
TGATGAAAAATCTGTAATATTTTCTCCGGTTAATTTGTATATCACATAATCTTTAGGGGTGATAAACCGGGATATCTTTTTCCAATTATCCGGTTCATTATTCTTAATCCACATCATCTTGGTAAATCCATAGTAAGAATCAACATAATTACCGGTAATTTCAAATATCTTATCTTTATCAACGTTTTCCTTTACCCATTGTACTTCATCGGTAGCCCGCCTATCCATCCAGATAAGACAGGGTCTTATAGGATTCATATCTTTATCAACCGGAATACCTGAGCCGCCATAAAGTCCACTCAAGGCAATCCCGGCGATATCGGAAGGTTTCACCTTTGATTTCTCCAATGTATCTCTAATTGTATCAAACGTTGCTTTTATCCATACATCCGGCCATTGTTCTGCCCAGGAAGGTTTTGGCTTTATTACATCATACTCAGAAAATGCAGAAGTTATTATTTTACCATCAGGATCTACCAGTACCGTCTTTGTTCCCTGTGTACCTATATCTGTACCTAAAAGATATTCATTACGCATAATATTTACCTCCTTTATTGCCCATACTTTTCAACATAGTTTTTATGAAGTATATTTACCATAGACTCTGGAATAGACTGAGGTTCTCCTAGAATTTTAGCCATGATTAGAGTTTTTGCACTTTCTTCCAAAAATATTGCAGCCTTTAAAGCGTCATCAACACTTGCACCTATAGTGAAAGGTCCGTGATTTTTCATTATTATAGCTTTTGAGTTACCGATCTTCCTAACAATTTCCTTGCCTATCTCTTCTTCTCCTATCAGTACAAGTTCTCCCACAGGTATATCACGACCGAAGAAATCCGCCATAGCCGTAAGGCAAACCGGAATTGGCTTACCTATAGCCGCAAAAGCACTGGCGTAAGTAGAATGCGTATGGATTACAGACATAACATCTGGCATATGTTTATAAACGTAAAGATGGGTTGCCATATCTACAGACGGTTTTAGGTTTCCTTCTATGACATTGCCATTTAAATCAACAACTACTAAATTGTCAGGTAACAATTTGTCGTAAGACACGCCACTCGGTTTGATAACAACAAGATCAGTTTTAGGATCCCTGCCACTTACGTTCCCGGATGTCCACATAACTAATCTATTCTCCCAAAGTTTCAGGTGAGCCTGGTATACTTCCTTCTTTAGATTCTCCAACATTCTCTAATCGTCCTCCCAACATAACTTTTCTCACACATTAATATCATTAAATACAAAGTAAATTCCCTGATGAAGACGCTCTCCACAAATTTTACCTTATTTTGGGAATGTTTTACAAGAGCTTCGTATAATAAGCTCCGGCTTATACACAAAACACGGCTTCCTTACTTTTCCATTAATCATATCCACTATCATGCGAGCAACCTGTTTGCCCATCTCTTCTTTTGGATGCTTAATAGTTGTCAATTTTACCTCAGTAGCAACTGCTAAATTTGAATTGTCGTATCCTACTAATGAAATATCCTCGGGAATCTTTAAGTTACTACGACGAATAGCCTCCATAACCTGAATAGCTATTTGGTCATTATAACAAACAATAGCAGTTGGTCGATTCTTCTTCTGCAACAAATTTATAGTAAAATTGTAGGGATAAGAAAACATCTGCTCAGTTTCATAATTACCTAAAAATTCATTATTTACAGGTGCATTATATTTCTTTAAAGCAGACAAAAACCCGGCCTGTCGTCTTATACCTTGTAAATCATCAGATTTAAATATTCCTGCTATATCTTTATGACCTAGCTTTAATAAATATTGTGTAGCAAGAAAACCACCTTTTTCGTCATCCATAATTATATATGCGGAATCTAAATCAGGATAGGTGGCATGTAATAATATATATGGGATATCGCGTTTCTCTAGCTCCTGAAAATATTTTTGGTTAATATTTGGTTTAGCACTTTTTGTCGGCTCCACAATTATACCGGAAATATCTTGTTCTAAGAATCTTTTCATACATTCTGCTTCTTTGTGTTTATCATTGCCTGTGCTGGCAATGCTAAAAGAAAAACCTAATTCACACAATATTCCCTCAATGCCTCTAATAATAGAAGGAAAAATATAGTTAGAAATATAGGTGGTTAGAACAGCTATTTTCTGCTCTTTTTTACTTCCTCTGTAAGCGCAAAAAGTACCTTTCCCCTGTTCTCTATATATCCATCCTTCATTTTCTAACTCACTAAAAGAATGACGAACAGTATGTCTGCTTATTTTAAACTGACGGACAAGATCACTTTCTGAAGGCAACTTTTGTGCCGGAATAATCTCTCCATTTTGAATCATCTGCTTTAGGTATTCTTTTAGTTGATAATATTTTGGTAAATACTTATTAGGTTTTATCATTTTTACTTTTCTCCAAATTAACAAAAAATAAATTGTATATTCTCTTTTTTTAACTTCATCACTTTTAAGAGTCCAAATATTTGCTATTCATACTTATAATATTTTTAGTTTTGAAATTTAGGCAAACGGATTTTCATTCCTATATAGTAGATTTGAAGGTTGATTAAAAGCTACATCACTTATACCTAATATTTGCATAGCTTCAAATAAAATCTTGCCTGCATGTTTAAATGCTACACCTGTATGATGAGGAAATCTTTTTGCAATAAGTATATGACGATAGAACCTGGCCATTTCTTTAACAGCAAATATCCCAATTCCTCCAAAGGATTTCGGATTTATATCAAGCACTTCACCTTGAGCAATATAACTCCTCAATTCATAATCAGTTGTACCTTGCAGTCTAAACAGCGTAATATCTCCAGGAATTATGGTTCCTTCAAGGGTGCCTCTGGAAATATCAGGATCCTTATTTGGCTCAAGCAATCCATGCATAATTAGCTGGTATTTCATTTCAGCATTCTTTATATAACAAATGGGAGTATTTCCACAATGGAACCCCATAAATAGGTCGTTTAGTTTATAATTCTCTACCTTTTCCCTATTTTCTTCATACATATCCTTCGGTACTGTATTGTTTATATCCAACAGTGTAGCTGGCAAATTGGTAGCCAGAGTAATGATATATTCACTCAATGCTCCATATATATCTGTTTCGCAAGATATAGGTATTCCTCTCATAGCAAACCTTGAATTCACATAACAAGGCACAAATCTAAATTGAGTTTGGAAAGCAGGCCAACACTTATTAGCAAAGATCGCAAATTCAGATGCACCAAGGTTTTGCTCCATCCAATCTTTCAATGTGAGCTCATACTGTGCAAGTTTGGGTAGTATTTCTGAATACCTATTTCCGTCTCCCAGTTCTTCTTTCATATTTTTAACTACTTCTGATATCCTTGAATCATTTTCATGATTATTAAAAGCTTCGAAAAGATCTAACTCTGAATTTTCCATTATTTCTATACCTAAATCATACAGGGGTTTTATAGGCGCATTACACGCAAGGAAATCCTGAGGTCTAGGCCCAAAGCTTATTATCTTGAGTTTTTTAAGCCCAAGTAATATTCTGGCTATATTTTTAAAGTCCAATATCATTTCTGATATTTCTTCGGCAGTACCAACAGGATATTCAGGGATATAAGGATTTAATTTTCTTAACCCTAAATTATATGAAGCGTTCAGCATGCCGCAGTATGCATCTCCGCGACCACTTACTAAATTCTCTCCAGTTTCTTCTGCCGCGGCAACAAACATGGTAGGTCCAGAAAACTTTTGAGCAAGCATTGTTTCCGGGCCTTCAGGGCCAAAATTACCCAGATATATTACTAATGCATTAACCCCTGACTCTTTCAAATCTTTTAAGGCATTTAAAACATCTTTTTCGTTTTCAACAGTTGTCTTAATTTCCTTAATCAAAATTCCCTTTTTGCTGCATACCCCCATAACAGCTTCTCTCCTACTTTTACTAAGTTCAATAGAAAAACAATCACGACTTACAGTAACTATCCCAAGTTTTACTTCAGGAATGTTAATCATTTAAATCCTCCCTTTAAGTATTGATAATCCTCTGACGTCCTTCAACACAAAGTTCTAACTGAAAAAATATTGTCTCCTTAAATAGTTTAAATTTTATATCACTCCCTTTTACTTCATAATATTACATTATATCTATACCCTATTTTCTTCTCTTTGCTAAGGTATGAATAGTTACTGAAGCTATTATTAAAACCCCGCAAACAAATTGTGTCCAGAAACCAGAAAGGCCTGCAGCAACAATACCTGCTTCTAAAGAACCAATAATAAATGAACCAATGAAAGTACCCTCGATGCTAGCTTCTCCACCAAACATAGAAGTGCCGCCTACAAAAGTAGAAGCCATTACCATCATTATATATCCTTCTCCCATTGTTGGCCACCAGGTTCTCATTCGATAACAACTCAGTATTCCGGCAAATGAAGCTATAACTCCCATCAATACAAAAACCATTATTTTCGTTCTCTTCACATTAACGCCCATCATTCTCGCAGCTTCCTGATTATCACCTATAAATAATACATGTTCGCCAAACTTATGTCTAAAAAGCAAGAAATATAAGAAAATTGCTATTCCTATAAACCAAATTGACTGAACAGGAATTAACCCTAACTTTTCTGCAAATATTTTATAGGAAATGGTTTTATCTAATGCTACTGTTTTAGCTAAACCATTAGACATAATATTACTAAAACCCCTGATTAGAAATTGCATACCCAATGTAGCTACAATTGACGGAATGCCTATTGATGTAACTAATATTCCGTTTATAAATCCAACTATTACACCAGATAAAATGCTGAATATTAAAGCCAATATAACGCTGTTTGTAGCCTTAAATGTAATTGCAAAAATAAAGCCTGATAAAGCCATAACCGAGGGAAAAGAAAGATCTATTTCGCCCATAGCAAGTACAAAAGTTAAACCAAGAGCCATTAATCCCATAATAGGGACTGTAGATAAAAATGATTGATATATTCTTCCTTTAAGGAAAACTTCAGGGCTGGTAATCATAAATAATCCAAAAATACTGACAGTCATAATTAATAATGCAATTTGAGATTTGTAATTAGTAGATTTTTTTACTTTGGAATTTGTTTCTAAATTATCCATATTATAATACCCTCTCGCCTTGATTAATCTGTGTACTTGACTCAGTATATTTAATCAATTCCTCACTAAGCTCATGTAAAGATATGTCCTTACGATTATAAGCACCCACTACTTTACCTCGGTCAATTGCTACAAAACGGTCAGAAACCGGGTGAATATTAGCGATATTATGAGAAATATAAATACAAGATTTTCCTTTATCCTTAATATTTTGGATAAACTTCAAGACCTTCTTTACTTCTTGCAATGATAAAGCCATGGTCGGCTCATCTAAAATAACCAAATCTGCTTCAAAGTACATTGCCCTTGATATGGCAACACCTTCTCTTTCACCACCAGATAAGGTTTTAATTGCTGAATCAGCATTTGCACCTATTCCTCTAAATCCCATTAAATCACGCATAATTTTGTCTGTTTCTTCTTTTTCTTTTTTTATATTAATAAAGCCCAGTTTATTAGTAATTTGCCGGCCAACGAAAATATTCCTCCATAAAGTTTGCTTGTCTGCAAGAGCTTTTTCTTGATATACGGTCTCTACGCCCAGATTATGAGCCTTTCTTACAGAATATTTTTTAGGATCAATTTTTACACCTTTAATATACATTTCACCCTCATCAAAAGAGTGCACTCCGGAAATAATTTTAATCAAAGTCGACTTACCTGCACCATTATCACCTAAAATCCCTACAACTTCATTAAAACCTATTTCAAAATCTATGCCCTTCAAAGCTACAACCCCATCATAGGACTTATATATATTTTTCATCTCTACCAATTTGTCCATATAAAACCCTCTCCTTTTTACAGTAACTAACAGCGCGGTCTAAAATAATCCTGCAGGAAAAGTTTTTTAAAAATCTTTCCTGCAGGATACCATAAAATTGTATTCTAACTATTATTTATCTCATTCCTTTTTCAGCTAAGGGGGCTATCAAATCTATATTATCCTTGCTAATTAAGCCACCACCTGTATCAATATGCAATCCGGAGAAGCCATACATCTTGGTTAAATAAATTTGCATAATTGGTAGAAACCCTTGCAAGAACGGCTGCTGGTCTAACACAAGATCAGTATAACCACTCTTAATACTATTTACGGTGGCAGGTGATAAATCAAAACCGGAGCCATAAATATCATCTGGACCTAAACCTGCTGCTTCAAAATAAGTACGTTGTGTAGAAGTTAAATTGCCATGATCGGTTACCACAACTTTACAATCAGGATTTGCCTGTAAATAACCTACTATAACAGAAATACCCATTGAAGCATCCTTGTCTACTTCAGCTGAAATTTCCACATAATCTACTTTTACACCTATTTTTTCAAAAGCATCTATTACCCCTTTTGTTCTTAATCCTCTGGTAGGTGCTGACAAAAGACCCCAAACAAGTGCTCTATCACCGGTTTTTAATCCTGCACCTTTAACCGTAGCTTCACCGAGAGCATAACCTGATTCATAAAGTCCCTGGCCTACATAACCAAATCCATTTGCGCTATAAGCTTTTTCAAGTTCAGGTAATGTGGTATTTTGACTGGTAACGATAATCCCCTGTTTCTCAGCTTCTTCAACAAAAGGCCTATATGCTTCATCTCCAGGATGTCCCATAATGGCTATGCCATCAGGATTGGCCGCAACAGCTTGCTGAAATTGATCAACCATTTTCTGCGAACTCCAATCTGACCATAGATATCTTACTTCAACCCGATCACCTAATATTTCTGCAGCTGCTAAAGCACCATTATAAACAACGGTAGCAAAAGTCCCTCCGGGAGCACCACCTGGGAAAAAGTAAATTACAACAGGGCCTTCACTTGCCTGAGACATTAAAGGCAATACCAAAAGAGCAACACAAGTCAATACCAACAAAAGTAAAAGATTAATTTTCTTTAACATAATTTTTTCTCCTTTTTAATTTTTCCTAATAATTTTTTAGCAACACCTCGCGAAGCATCTTTAATACAAAGTGCTAACAAAAATCGTTATTCCTTTTTCACCTCCTTTTATAAGTAAGGGCTGGTTTCTCCCTACTTATTCTTTTATTCCTCAACTAAAATGCCTGGCCTGCTTATCTTTCCTCCATGATACTCTACTTCAACCTTAGGCCATTCAGGATCATCGGTAATTATTTCATTTTCGGTTTCATTCACAATAATAGTATCTTCACTCTTCGCTCCTTTTATTGATGGATTCCAGGCAAAAGCCTGATTAGGTTGAACCACTTCATTTATTTTTGAGGTAGCAATATAATCTCTCGCTTCATAACCTGTTGCCCCGCCCTGGTGGTGAAGCTTCCATTCTCCCGGATAACCAACTTCTCCATAAGCTTTTATACCTTCCAGAAAAATATCAGCTACTTTTTTAGCTGGTCTGGTATTTATTATAAAACTTGCATCAACCTTAGCCACTGCCCTTAACTTATCTGTTAATTCCTCTGCAATCTTTCCAAAATGAACAAACCTGCTTAAATTGACAATTAATCCATATCTTTCAGCACAAGTTACTACCATAACATATTTCTTAATCTCTTTATCTTTAGCAATAGGGTGGCGATAGGCAAAGAGCCTTTCATCAGAACCCACCAGGATTAAATGGGGATTTATATTTTTGCTCCAGAGTTTCTGACCCAGCCGGCCCTTAACTTCATTTTCTGTATCGCCAGGTTTAATTGCTTTGCATACCTCAGTCATCATCTTGGCGGTTTCCCGTCCCAGCGACCTATATCTTTCTATCTCACCAGGCAATAAGGAAAAACGCAGCTGCTTGATCTCCTTTTGCAAGTTATTTACCTCGGGAAAATAATAATCACCACCCAAACGATATTTGTTTATTAAATCATCTAATAAATCTCTTTCGTACCACTGGTTAACCATAAGTTGAAAATCTTTTTTATCTAACCCCTCTTCTATTATTACTCTTTCAGCTTCAATATTGTTGGTTAAAACCAAAATTTTATCTTTTAAAACAATTAACTTAACTGCACCTTCTTCACTATCAAAGACAATCCTATTCTCCATCCCGCCAGTTAACCAGGAAATATTACTATTTTTCGTAAGAATAATTCCATCCAGGCCCTTTTCGTCTAATAGTTTTATAATTTTTTCTTGCTTAATCTCTATTTCATCCATTTTTATTACCCTCTTTAATTATCTTTGCTCTAATATCAAGGACTGCTTATATAACTCTCCGGAACTTTGAAGATTGGTTTTGTAGTTTAGCACACAACGTTGCATACTTATACGGACAACCGTACAACTATTATATATTTTACTAATCGTCTTTGTCAACTTATTTTTAAAATTTTTTTAAATGTCAAATAAAAAATCAAAAACATAGTATTTTTCAATGGTTGCAGTTTAACTTGCGCGTGCAGTAAGAGAGGAGATATTTGGGCTTAATTTTTTATAATCTCATATCGGGAACCAATTTCAGGAAGCTTGGTTACTTCGATTCTTGTCGGAAAGGCATCTTTTAATGATTCCAAATGAGTGATGATTAATATTTTATCAAAATCTTCACTTATAGATTGGATAGCCTGCACCAGGTTATCTATGCC
>JAHIPR010000213.1 GCA_018903015.1 bacterium | reverse complement strand
GGTGGTTTTGCCCGCTCCATTAGGACCCAAAAGTCCGAATACCTGACCTTTCTGGCAATTAAACTGTAAATTATTAACTGCTACTATCTTGCCTCTTTTTTTATCATGGAATATCTTGGTCAATCCTTCTACCTGAATCATTTTGTACTTTGATCCTTTCTTTTGTCGCAATGACAGAACTGTTTCTGAATTCTGGATTTTATTTTCCCAATTAATCTATTTAAAACATTTTCAAAGCATTAGTAATTTCTTTTTTTACTTCTTCGTCCCTTTCAATCTTTAGAGCCTTTTCTAAAGCAAATTTCGCCTTTTCTCCTCCAATTTTACCTAGAGCCCAGGCAGTATGTCCTCTTACCGTTGGATTGTCGCCTTCCTGTAAGACTTTAATCAAGGGAACAACAGCCCGAGGGTCACCAATATTACCCAAAGCCAGAACAGCATTTCTATTGATTGCATCTCTTGGTCTCATAGCAATCTGGTTATAAGCAAAATAATTTTGAAATTCCTCTCCGGTAATTTGCAATAATGGTATTAAGGGAATTTTTGAACCGATATACCCATATTCCGGTTTATATTTTTTAGGCATTACTTCACGGTTCTGGGGGCAAACCGCTTGGCAGGTAGTGCAGCCATACAATCTATCCCCCCATTTTTCACGAAAAACTAAAGGCACATTCATCGATCTTTCGGAAATAAACTGAAGACATTTAGTTCGATCAATTACATAAGGGGAGACAATAGCCTTAGTCGGACACGAATCGATGCATATGGCACAATCGCCACAATCTCGCTGAAGAGATTTATCTGTGTCCAATTCTAATTCAGTTATAATTTCTCCCAAAACTACCCAGGAACCAAATCTTTCGGTAATAATTATCCCGTTTTTTCCATACCAGCCTACTCCAGCCCGCTGGGCAATCGGCTTTTCTGTTAAAGATATGTAACAAGATTTATTTTTAGATTTATATTTAAAATCAGTCTCTTGATTTATAAAATCAACTATTTTTTTTAGCTTCAATTTTACATCATAATAAAAATTACCGATATCATATTTAGCAATTTCCCCCAAGGGTTGATTTTTATCCTGAATATCTTCTGTTTCTTCTATCAAATAACACTGAGCAGCACTAATTATAGATTTTGCATTTTTTAGAATACTCTTCGGGTTACATCTTTTGCAAATTTTATTCAGATTTAGATTATTAGGTCTTTCTGAAATATTTTTCGAGATATAGTAATCATTTTCAGGAATATAACCCTTTTCTACACTTTCTATAATGTGCTTTTCTGCCTCCGGGAAGCTTTCTGTATTAGTAATCCTGACGATATCTAAACCAATTTCTTCTCCTAATTCTTTTATTTTTGTAGTTAATGACATAAACCCCTGCCTTGGGGTCAGGTCTCAACATTTGACATAACTTATAAAACTTTTTAAATTACCTTATGTCAAATGTTGAGACCTGACCCCATTAACTAACTTATTTAATCTTTTTTCTTAAAGGCCTGAATCATAATAATTATACCTGCAGCGATTAAAATTACCGGCCACAGTTTGTTCCAACCTACCCAGGGGAAGAAACCGTTCAATAAAAAGATTAAACCTATTGCTATTACAATTATACCTCCTAAAATCCTCCTATTTTTCTCTGATTTATGAGAAGGTTCTTCTGATTTAAAATGTTCTTTAACCTCTTCAATTACATCCTTTGCGCCCTTTTTGACTTTTTCTTTTATATTTTCTCTCTCTTCAAAAGCTTCATCAGAAATCTGATCAGGATTCTTGGGGATTACGATCCAGGCAATAATATAAGCGACAACTCCTGCTCCTCCTAAAAGCACAACTAACACAGCCAATAACCTCACTAAGGTAGAATCAATTTCAAAATATTCAGCAATCCCTCCACATACACCAGCAATCATATAATCTTTTCTCGACCTATAAAGTTTTTTATTCATACTTAAATTCACTCCTTTCATTTTAGTCGTTAGTATATTATAAAGCGTATAGCGTTTAGCGTATAGTATTATAATTAAAACTCTTATTTTTTTATAATTTATAGCTTTATTCCATCTTACTTTTGCCCCTCTTCTCTAAAGAGAAAAGATAAAAATTCTGTATATATTTTTAGATATTTCGTTACTTATTTCGGGCAGACACAAGGTCTGCCCCTACTTATACCTTGGGACATTACTTTCTTCTTCTTTTTTCACTATTCGCTATACGCTACCCGCTCTACGCTATCTTTTATATCCAATCATTCTCAGAAATTCTTTTCGCTCCTGAACATCTTTGTCTGTCTCTACACCTTTGGGTGAGTTTCCATCAATAACTCCCAGTACCCCTCTACCCAAATCGGTTTGGGCAATAATTACCTCAACCGGGTTAGCGGTAGCACAGAATATAGAACAGATTTCAGGGCAATTTTTTATAGCATTTAATACATTGATAGGAAAAGCATCTTTTAAAACAATAACAAAAACATGTCCTGCTCCAATAGTTTTTACATTCTTTATAGCCAGCACTTTCAGTTCTGAATCATTTCCTTCTGCCCTTACCAGACATGGACCTGAAGCCTCATTAAAAGCCAGACCAAATTTTGCATTCGGTACGGCATTCACCATCACCTCATAGAGGTCTTCTGCGGTTTTAATAAAATGAGTTTGACCAATAATAATATTTGCATCTTCAGGGAATTCCATTCTCACTGTCTTTAATTCCATTTATATTACCTCCCTTTTTTTATAATATTCTTCACCAAGACCTTTTTTCCTGCTATTTTTCTAAAAAAATTTTAAAATATATTTTTTCATTTCATTTATTATCTTATCTTTTATATTATGATATAATTGTTTATATTTTACCATAGTTTAGATAAAAAATTTAGTATTAAACTCAACTTAAGGAGCCTCTTAATGAATTTCTTGACCAAAATCCGTCAATTATTATTTATCGAACAAAATGTTTCCGTATTATCTTTAACGGTTCTATTTATTCTAATAGCTTTTTTTAGCTGGTATCCTGTTCTTCCTATTTATCTTCAAGAATTAGGGGCAAATGATTTTCAAGTGGGTTTTTCGTATACCTTGCTTGCCCTATCTTATACTTTAATGCAATTTTTAGGTGGAATACTTTCCGACCAATTTGGCCGCAAGTTATTAATAATTATCCCAAGCTTTCTCTTTCCTCTTCTATATTTTTTAGCTGGTAATTCTTCTCATTGGATCACTTTAATACTTTTTCTTACTATCGCTAATAGTTTAAGTGCTCTTCAATTACCCTCTTTCTATTCCATGATTGCTGAATCTGTTCCCAAAACAAAAAGGGGTATAGCCTATAGTGAATTTGAACTATTCGTTGTTTTAGGAATTACCATAGGCCCCGCTATGGGGATGATATTGATCCCTCGAATAGAAATAAAATATTTATTTTATCTTACTTCTTTAACTACTTTTTTCTGTGCTTTGGCTAGATTATTCTGGTTAAAAGAGACCCATCACCAGCGTACAAAAATTAATAAATTTGATTCTTTTAAAAATTTATTTAATAAAAAGATGCTGCGAATCATCTTAGCTCTTTCTTCCCTTTTTCTTTTATTTAATCTTACCACACATGGACCTTTTATTTCTTTATATGCCAAGGAAATAATGAATTTGGATAAATCCAAAATTAATTTGCTTTTTGCATTGGGAGGCTTTGCGGCAGTTATATATAGTCTCTGGGGAGGAAAAATCATTGCTAAATGGGGTAGTAAAAAGGTGTTATCGTACAGTGCGTCAGGTCTGGGAATATTTATAATCTTGTGGAGCTTAAGTTCTCCTTTATGGCTGACTATTGCTCTATTTACCATATTATACATTTTTTTCCAGAGTTGTTATATTGCTTATGGTTCATTTCTAGCTGATATTACTCACCGGCAATCAAGGGGACTGGTAATTGGTTTTATCGGTACCTGTACTGGTTTAATCGGATCTATCGGGCCTTCCCTGGGAGGATATCTAAAATTCCAGTTTGGTCCCTTATCACCCTTCTGGGCTGGATTAATATTTGCTTTGATAACCTCTCTCTTACTTATAAAAATAAAAGAATAAAAAAAATATTATTCTCAACAAAAAACTGTTTTGAAATTAGTTTATAAACCAAAATGGTGATAAAATATATCAGATAAAAGGAGGATGAAGATGGGAAAATTAAATAATGATAAAACAAAAAAATATAAAGCAATATTTTTTGATTTTGGAGGGACATTAATGTGTGCTGAAAGTGACAATGTTGCTCATTTACATATGATGAAAGAGGTTATTCAAAAATACAACCTTCCTGCCTCCCCGGAAAATATGGTCATTAAATATAATTCTTATCTATTTACCAAGGAAATGACTTTACTGGATACCGACCCGGAAGAAAAATCCTTTACACCTCTTCGTGAATCTACCAAAAAAGCTTTTAAAGGGGTACTTGCAGAATATAATATCCAACCTTCGAAAGAGGATTTTCAATGGCTTAGAAAATCATTCTTAGAAAATCATAAAAAGTATATAAAATTATTTCCTGAAACTTTATTAATTCTTCGGGAATTAAAGAACACGGATCTTCATATGGGAATTATAAGTGATATCGATAATGACTTTCAAGAATTTCAATTTGAAGTCTTTGGAATTAGTGAAATATTTGACTCTATCACTACTTCTGAAGAAGTTCAATCCTATAAACCTGAATTAAAAATATTCCAAGCTGCTCTTGATAAGGCAAGATGCCAGGGGGAAGAATCTATTATTATCGGTGATTCTTATAAAAAAGACATTGTAGGCGGGAAAAACATGGGGATGACTACTATCTGGATAAACAAATTTCAACCTGATAATATAGATACAGAAACAGCAGATTTTACAGTTACTCATCTAAAAGAAATATCTCCTATCTTAAAGGAGCTTATTAATAAATAACCTCCATCCTGTTTCTACCCTTTCTTTTAGCCTGATAAAGGGCTTGATCAACCTTGTATATTAAATTTTGTGGACTGATGCTCTCCTGAAAACAGGAGGTTACTCCTAAACTCAGGGTTATTTTCCTATTAGGATTATTAAGATGGTCTTCTTTATTCTGGAAGTTATATCCCTCTACTTTAATCCTGATTCGTTCGGCTATTTTCTGGGCTTCTTCTCTGTCAGCTTCTGGGAGAATAATAATAAATTCCTCACCGCCATATCGTCCTACTATATCTATTTCCCGAACATTAGCTTTTAAAATATTGGCTAAAACTTTTAAAACTTTATTTCCTTCTGGATGACCATAGGTATCATTGAACTCTTTAAAGTGATCTATATCTGCCATAATTAAAGCTAAAGGTCGTCTAAATCTTTGGGCTCTTTTTGTTTCTTCCTCTAAACGTTCTTGGAGATATCTAAAATTATAAAGGTCGGTTAAACCATCAGTAATAGCTAGACCCTTTATTTCTTGATGTAGTTGAGCATTCTGGATGGCTATAGCCACTTGATTGGCAAAGGCAGAAAGAAGTTGTAAATCATCTTTATTAAAAAAATCACCCTTTCTTCTATTATCTAAATTAATTACTCCAATAACTTGGTCTTTTATCTTAAGAGGAACACTTATTATTGATTTTAATTCTTCTTCTATCTTTTCAAAGCTTTTAAATCTTGGATCCTTAGCCCCTTCTTTTACTAACAAAGGTTTTCCCTCTTTAAAGACCCAGCCGGCAATCCCCTCTCCTGGTGCTATTCGGACAGTAGAAACGGTTTTCTTATTTAAACCTATAGAACTTTTAATATACAGTTCTTCCGTTTTATAATCAAAGAGCATCAAGGAACCTCGCTCGGCTTCTACTATCTGAACAGCTTTCTTTATAACTAAATTTAAAATCTTGTCTAAATCGGGGTCGTTATTTATCTCTGAAATTATCAACCTCAAGGCAGATAACTTTTTAGCAAGTCTCCGCCGCTCCTTATTTAAAACAACAACTTCTTTTTTTAATTTTTCTAATTCTGTTTTTTCTTTACTTTGGTTTAACATTAGCCTCCAACCTCTGAAAATACTCAAAAGTAAAATAATAAATACCATACCTAGATATATTTGCTAAAATTAATTATATCAAAAGAATATTTTTTTCCCCTTTATTTCATTCAAATCAATATCAAATTTATTATATACTTTAATAACTCACTGAGATTTATCCGATTCAATGATATAAAAAATATCATCCCATTCACATCCCAGTGCATCTAACATTCTTCTTCTTACTTTAGCTGTAGGGATTCTTTTTCCATTCAGATATAAAGTAATCATACTGGAAGAATAGCCTATTCTCCGTGCAAGTTCGGTGAAATTCCAATTTTTTCTAGCAAGAATATTCAACAAATTATTTTTTTTAATTTCAACTTTTATTTTATAATCCATAGGCGTTATGAGTTATTTCTAACATTAGTAAGAATACTATCATTAAATATTACATTTGTCAATGATTTTTAAAAAATTTTTTGCCTTTTTTTACAATTATATCAGAAAAATATTATATAATAACAATTGCAAGCAAAAAGATATTGAGGTAACGTTAATGGAAATAGGATCATATTTAAAAGAATTAAGGTTAAAAAACAATCTTACCACTAAGCAAGTAGAGCTCAAAACTGGCATATCTAACTCATACATTTCCTTAATTGAAAGGAATAAGAGAAAACCTTCTGCCGGAATATTAAATAAACTGGCTAAAGCTTATCAGGTTAAACCAGAAGATCTTTTATACCTTATGGGATATCTTCCTCCTATAAAAGCCAAAGATGATTTCAAACAAATTCCTATCTACAATATTATCTCAACAGGAAAACCTTCTTCTATCTCAGAGAATATAGAAGGATATAGTCCAATTCCTCCTGGGCTGGAAACTCTTCCCATGAAAGATCTTTTTGCTATCCGAGTAAAAGATAAAAGTATGATAGGTAAAAGAATTGAAGAAGGCGATATTGTAATTATAAGAAGACAAAACGATGTAAGTAATGGAACTATTGCCATAATTTCATTGAATAACGAAATTACCATAAAAGAAGTAGTAAAGCAAAATAAATATATTATATTACAAAGTACTAATTTAGATCATTCCCCCATTTTAGTAAAAAAAACCGATAACTTTAATATTGTTGGGAAAGTTGAATGGGTAATGCATAAATTTTAAAATCTATCTCTTCAATAATCTAATCTCCAAATTACTATCACCTAATCAATATGGCCTAACTTTGGCTTACCTTCCTAAATTTTTATTAATAAATAATTATAGTATGTTATAATTAATTAAAAATATTAATAACTTAACCATTAACTGAATAATAAAAATTTATAAAGGGTTATTATGTGGCCAAATCAAAAAATATCATATTTTCTTATAAATAAAAATAAGAGTTTGTTGGTAATCTTTATATTATCATTATTCTTATTCATACCTATGTCCTATCATAATGTTTATCAAATCAACAACAATATAGTTTATGCTGAAGAAATTACCATCCCTATTTTGACTTATCATAATTTCACTAAAGATGAGGGCAGCAGTTATCAAATTAATATTGTAGAATTTGAAAAACAGATGGATTATTTAGCTGTTCATAATTATTCCGTAATCTCTCTTTCAGAACTACTTACAGGACTGAGAGATGGCCAACTTCCACCAAAACCAATCGTAATTACCATTGATGATGGTTTTAAATCTACTTACACTTTAGCCTATCCCATCTTAAAAAAATATAATTTCCCGGCAACTCTCCTTATATATACCGACTTCATCGAAAAAAATAGTTCCAGCCTTACCTGGGAAGAGATTAGAGAGATGACCAAAAACAATATTGAAATTGGTTCCCACACCTTAAGCCATTGTAATCTTCTTCGGTATAAGGAAAACGAAAGTTATGACAGTTATATTTCTCGAATTAAAAAAGAAATCTTTTTATCCAAAGAAATTTTAGAAAGTAAAATAGGAAGTAAAGTAAAATTCTTCGCCTATCCTTATGGAATTTACAGTCCTATAATAAAAAATTTAATTATTCAAGCAGGCTATGAAGGAATTCTAAATGCGAATAGTATGAATAATAATCTCAATGCCGACCTTTTTTCCCTGAATCGACAAATAATTTTTGGCCAAAGTCCACTTAATTCTTTTATCCAGATATTAAATCAACGACTTTTTAATATTTCCCAAATCTTCCCTTATGACGGCGAAATAGAAAGTAACCAACTTGTTAAGATAGGGGCAATTTTAGAGGGTGATAATTATGATGCAAAAACTTTTTCTATGAAATTAGGAGGGGCAAAAGTAAAATTCGATTTTAATGCAGAAAATCGAGAAATTTCTTTTACCCCTGATTCTTTAAAACCTCTAATTAAAAAGTCTTATATTGTAAATATTACCGCTCTTGATAAAAACAGCCAACATCAACGAAAAACTTCCTGGGTAATTACTATAAAATAGGTGGCTTGGGGTCAGGTCTCAACATTTGACATAACTTACTCCTAAATGATGTAGGCAAAAAGTTATGTCAAATGTTGAGACCTGACCCCTATTCTCTATTCTCCCAAATAAGCTTTTTTTACTCTCTCGTCTTGTAAAAGCTCCTCTCCGGTTCCGTGCAAAACAACCTTCCCGGTCTCCAACACATAAGCATAATCAGCAATTTTCAATGCAGCAAAAGCATTTTGTTCAACTAAAAGCACGGTCATTCCTTCCCGGTGAATCCGCTTAATAATATCAAAAATTTCTTTCACTAACAAAGGTGCTAACCCTAAAGAAGGCTCATCCAGCATTAAAAGCTTTGGTCGTGACATTAATCCTCGGGCTACGGCTAACATCTGCTGTTCTCCGCCTGATAAAGTTCCACCCTTTTGCCATAATCTTTCTTTAATCTGAGGGAACAACTCGTAAACCCATTCAAGATCTTTCGCAGTTTCTTTTTTATCAGTCCGGGCAAAAGCACCTAAGGTTAAATTTTCTTGGACGGTTAAATTGGGGAATATTTTCCTTCCTTCCGGT
>JAHIPR010000212.1 GCA_018903015.1 bacterium | reverse complement strand
TTTTTTACACACTCTACGGTTAGATAACCTTTGTATTATTTCAGAAAAAGGTATCTCAAAGTAAAATACATAATCAACATATTCATTGAGCTCTTTATTTAATTTCTCTAATGAATTCGCCTGTTCAATATTTCGGGGAAAACCATCAAAGATATAACCATTTTTACAATCTTCCTGCTTTATTCTTTCTTTTATTATTTCCAGAATAATATGGTCAGGCACTAAGCCCCCTTTTCTCATAATATTCTCAGCTTCTATGCCCAGCTTATTCTTTTTATCTACTGCTTCTCTTAAGATTACTCCTGTTGAAATTACCGGAATATTGAATTCTACCTGCAACCTTTTTGCTACCGTTCCTTTTCCTCCACCTGGAGGACCTAACAAGATTAACCTCATAACTTTCCCTTTCTTTTAAGTCATTAATACAACTTTAATTAGTCGTTAGCATTAAATACAGGTTTTCAGTTATCGGTTTACAGTTTTTAGATTTAGATAAAGAGAATCTATTTCTATATTCTGACTTCTGACTTCTTTTTCTTAACCAGCTAACGAATAAGCTAACAAATCATATTAGTTTACAAAAACTATTTCTTAATAAATCCTTCATAATGCCTCATTAACATGTGTGATTCTATTTGTTGAACAGTTTCTAAAGCCACTCCTACCATAATTAACAAAGATGTTCCTCCGAAATAGAAAGTAGTAATTCCTGTAATTTTTATTAAAATATTAGGTAGGATAGCTATTATGGCCAAAAACAATGCACCACTTAGTGTAATTCGAGTCATTATATGATCAATGTAGATAGTAGTATTTTTCCCTGGTCTTATTCCGGGGATAAAACCTCCATATTTTTTCATATTGTCCGCCATATTGGCAGGATTGAAGGTAATTGCTGTATAAAAGAAAGTAAACACTATAATTAATATAGCATACAAAATTAGATATAATGGCTGTCCCGGTGAAAGAGCTTCAGACATACTTTTCATAAAAGCTATATTTTGAAAAAATTGTGCAATAGTAGCTGGAAAAAGTAATATTGCGGAGGCAAATATTATCGGTATAACTCCAGCTTGATTTACACGTAAGGGAATATGTGTCCCTTGTCCACCATACATTCTACGTCCTATTACTCTTTTTGCATATTGAACCGGTATTCTTCTCTGACCTTTTTGAATAGCAATAACTCCTCCAATAACAACTATAGAAATTAAGAATAAACTTATTAGTGGTAAAATTCCAATTTCTCCAACTTGCAAAAGTTTGCCGGTTTGCACAAGTTGGGAAGGAATTCCAGCAATAATTCCAGCAAAAATAATTATAGAAATACCATTGCCAATACCAAAATCAGTAATCTGTTCACCTAACCACATTAAAAAACAAGTTCCGGCTGTAAGGGTAATTAACAATAAGAATCTAAAACCAAATCCTGAAATCATCAACACACCCATATTTTGCAGCCAAACACTTATTCCAAAAGCCTGGACAATGGCTAAAAATATTGTGGCATAACGAGTAATTTTAGTTATTCTATCCCTGCCTTCTTCACCTTCCTTAGCCCATTGTTCTAAAATAGGAACTACAGATTGCAAAAGACTCATAATAATAGATGCATTAATATAGGGCATTATTCCTAAAGCAAAAACTGAAAAACGACTTAATGCCCCTCCGGCGAATAGGTCAAAAAAACCTAATATTCCGCCTTGAGCAAATAGATTAGCCATTGCTTCTTTATCTATGCCTGGTAAAGGTAGGTGACTCCCCAGTCTAACCACAACTAACATTCCCAAGGTAAAAATTAATCTTCTCTTTAAATCTGGTATTTTAAATAAATTACGTAAAGTGTCTAACAATTATACCACCTCTATCTTCCCACCAACTGATTCAATCTCGTTTATCGCTTTCTGGCTAAATTTATTTGCTTTAATAGTTAATTTCTTATTTAAACTACCTTTAGCTAATATTTTTACTCCATGCTTTACTTTTTTTATAATTCCCTTATCAATTAATTCTTTCTGGGTAACTACATCGCCATCTTTAAATATATTTAGCCGGCTGATATTTATGATATTATAATTTTTTTTAAATATACTGGTAAAACCCCTTTTGGGAACTCTTCTATAGAGAGGCATCTGGCCACCTTCGAAACCCGGTCTAACTCCACCACCCGAACGAGAATTTTGCCCCTTTGACCCTCGACCGGAAGTAAAACCATGACCTGAGCTACAACCTCTCCCTAATCTTTTTCGTTTTTTAACTGATTTAGGAGCCGGGCATAAATTATATAATTTCATTACTTATTACCTCCCTTGGTTGTAATCGTTGGCTATACATCTCCAACACGCTTTTTCCTCTTAATTTTGCTACATTTTTTGCGTCCTTTAAACTTACAAGAGCATCCATAGTAGCTTTGGCAATATTCAAATTATTATCACTTCCTAAGGACTTAGTTAAAATATTTTGATATCCTGCTGCTTCTAATATCGCTCGAACAGCACCACCAGCAATAACTCCGGTTCCAAGAGAGGCTGGTTTCATAAAAACCTTAGCAGCTCCATATTTTCCTATAATTGTATAAGGGATAGTTCCTTTTTTTATTCTTACTTTTATCAAACTCTTCTTTGCCTTTACCACCCCTTTTTTAATTGCCTCAGAAACGTCTTTGGCTTTTCCATAGCCTATACCTACTATCCCTTCACCATTCCCCACTACTACCATAGCAGAAAAGCCAAATCTCCTTCCACCTTTTACAACTTTACTTACTCTATTTA
>JAHIPR010000211.1 GCA_018903015.1 bacterium | reverse complement strand
TACCTTTCAGCGATAAAGATAATCCGGTATTTGTAGTGGATATGAGTAAACCCTGTATAGTCAATCTGGATACCGAGACAATTATAAAGGAACCATTCTGCCAAAATTTATACATTAAAAAATCAGTTATAATATCTCGTAAACGATTATTAAAATCGTTTACTACTTTTTATCCCGGGAATGTTGTTTTACCATTTAATATAGATTTAATCAATCAAACTATTGTGAAGAAAATTTGTAAGATAAATGATGTTTCGACAACGCCGTTAATCCCTCGAGCTTTAGGAAGGTCAATGTGTGTGCCCTTTGGAAAGATACTACATAAGATGGTAGCACCTAACACGGTAACTAAATCTCTCCATACGGAAAAAATATTTGCTTCTGATATGAAAAGTTTTGAAATTGATGCCTTCCCTAATTATATGAGTTTGGAAAATCAGGTTAAAATAATTCATTCATTTGATATGCCCGTAATTCTTATTGATGACTATTTGCATAAAGGTTATAGAATAAAGACCCTTGAGCCCCTATTTAAAAAATATGATATTAAAGTTAAAAAAATAATTGTGGGAGCACTATCCGGTAGTGGAAAAGAGATAGCAACTATATTAAATAGAGATGTTGATTGTGCCCATTTTATTCCCAATCTTAGATTATGGTTTAATGAGAGTGAATTGTATCCCTTTATTGGCGGAGACGCATTAAGGAGAAAAATAAGGACTCAGGGAAATTTAGTTAGATCTATTAATCAGATACTACCCTATACTTTCCCTTCATTTATTAAAAATATTTCTGCAAAAACCATCTATAATTTTTCCGAAATTTGTATTGAAAATGCCTTAACCATATTAGAAGCTCTGGAAAATGAATACCAGGTAATTCAACAAAGAAAATTGACTCTTGACCATTTAGGAGAAGTAATTATTTATCCCCGATATCCTGACCAAGGAGAAGATATGGAGTATAAATTAAATCTTAGTCCTTCTCATTATTTAGGAAATAGCCTTGAGCTTTTACGACGAACTAAAAGAATGACAGACAGGGGAATGTAAAGCCGGAAGAAGACAGTATATAGTATTTAGTATATAGTGAAGAATAGCGTGGAGCGTATAGCGTTTAGGTGTGGGCAGTAAGTGAAAGCGAGATAACAAATAAGTATCGAGTATCGAGTATGTAGTTAAGAAGAAAAGTAGGTAGCGGATATCATTAAAGCGTAAAGCAAAAAATGTCAAGCGCAAAACCAAAACTTAAAATTAAAGAGTGCGGGAAATAAGAGCGAAGAATATCTTGGAGTAAAATAGTTTGCCGATTACCAGTTACCCAGTAAGCTGTGTAGATTGTAATATATGACAAGTAAACTGTTTTTGTAGACTTAAAAAGATAAACTCATTACTCATTACTTGTTACTTGTCACTATATTTCTATACGCTAAACGCTGTACGCTCTACGCTAAATAAATTATGAATTTAAGAAGGGATTACTCATGTTCTTTTATAAATTAAAAGATAAAATACTAATTTCCCAATCGGAATACAGTGAATTAAATAGAATATCCGAAAACGAAGCTAAAGAGAGCAAAGAAATAATTTATGTACTTAAACGGATAAACCCCTTAAAATCCAGAAGATATTTTAGTATTACTGATCCATCCCTAATCTTTTTAAAAGAAGAGGGTATCCACCTACTGCAAAAATCTAAAAGGATTGATTATGATTTACCTCTATGGCTTAATGAAAGAATAAAAGAAAAAAAAGTGAGTTCACTTAATACCGAATATCCTAACTGGCAAGATGTGTTAACTTATAAATTTCCTTCCCGTTGGAAAGTTAATATTGTAGGATTGGGTGATGTAGGAGGGGTTCTCCTTACCGGTTTGAGATTATTGGTAGGAAATTGTGTTAAATCTATCGGAATATATGATAAAAATATAAACGCGATAAAAAGATGGGAATTAGAGGCAAATCAGATATTTTGTCCTTTTACTGCTCAGAAATTTCCTGAGGTTTACCAGTTAAGAGAAGAGAATATTTTTGATTGTGACCTGTTTATATTTTGTGCAACTGTAGGAGTTCCTTCTTTGGAAGAAAAACAAGAAGATGTGAGAATGAAGCAGTTCAAAGGAAATTCTAAAATAATTTCTGATTATGCCCGAAAAGCCCGGGAAAAATCGTTTAAGGGGATATTTGCAATTATCTCAGACCCGGTAGACTTATTGTGCAAAGTCGTTTTTCTGGCCAGTAATAAAAATACAAACGGAGAGTTTGATTTTAAAGGAATAGCAGCAGACCAGATAAGAGGTTATGGATTAGGGGTGATGCATGCCCGGGCAGTCTATTATTCAAAACATAATACTGAAACTGCTAAATATAATCGAGAAGGCAGAGCCTTTGGTCCTCATGGTCAGGGTTTGGTAATTGTCGATAGCTTAAAAAAATATAACGAAAGTCTTTCAGAGATGCTCACCGATCAAACTGTAAAATCAAACTTAGAAATAAGGAAGACCGATTTTAAACCTTATGTAGCCCCTGCCTTATCTTCCGGGAGCTATCCCCTTATTGCCACCATGAGCGGGAAATGGCATTACAGTGCAACCTTTATGGGAGGGGTATTTATGGGAGCGAAAAATAGATTGCTTAAATCAGGAACTGAAATTGAAAGATTAGACCTTCCGATTAACTTAATAGAGAAAATTAAAGAAAGTTATAAGGATTTGGGTAATATCTTATAAACAATATCTCGATAGAGGGAATTATTTTATGGAAAATATTTATTTGATTATGCCGGGAAAAATATCGGATAGTTTTTTTAACCAATCAGATGGGATGTAGATTTCCCGGTCATCCAGCTGTAGAAGCCACTTATAATCTTAATAATTTTCTTACCTGGCAAAAAACATATAACCTGCCTCTTGTAGAGATTTACCAAGAACAGGCTAAAGAATTAGTAGAAAAATTAACGGAGGAGAACTTAAAATTAATTAATAAACCGAAGATACTTGTACTGCATTCGAGTTTGTTTAAGACATCCAATACTCTTATGCTTTGGAAAATGGTAAAAGAAAGCCTTGGCGAAGAAGATATAAGAGAATTCCACGTAGAAAATGGAACCGTGGTAGACTGCAGGGGGTGTTCTTATAAAACCTGTATTCATAATAGTGAAGAAAAAAGCTGTACTTTGTTTTAACAGCTACTGCCAATGACCCAGGGTCAATAATGAATGTCTTGGGGATAGATCAAAAAGCAAAAAAATTTGCTGAAAACATAAAAAGAGAAATCAAAAAATAAAATAAAGAGATTTAATTTATATTATGCAGAAAAAAGATATTAAAAATTTTACCTTAAATGAACTTCAAGAAGAGGTTAAAAAGTTAGGGGCCGAAAAATATAGAGCAACTCAATTATTTGATTTTCTTTACAAAAAAGGCATGGAAGACTTCAAGGATATGCTGAGTCTTCCAACATCATTTAGAGATTTACTTCAAAAATATTTTTACATAAGTAAGATAGGGTTGGAAAATTTAACTAAATCAAAAGACCAAACCGAAAAATATTTATTTAAGCTAGAAGATGGAAATTTAATAGAAAGTGTTCTTATATTTTCTGGT
>JAHIPR010000210.1 GCA_018903015.1 bacterium | reverse complement strand
TAACCTCCATAAAAAACAATATTATTTTTATTCACTCCAGTTAATAATCTATCTTTTATTGATTGATATTTTTGATATTTCTCTACTTAACTCCCCCTCTTTTTCATATATTATTTCTGTAATTATACCATATCAAGTCAACCTTAATAAATATAACTCTGGAATTTTCTCGGGCCTGTTTACCAGGAGATGCCCAAGGCGTTGGACTCTTCGAAAACAGAGAAAAACAGAATTTTATTTATAAGAAAGACGCTCATCGATAATGCTAAGCAAATAGGCGAATTTATTTTTCTTATAATATTCTCTGGTGTCATCATCTAAAAGAGATCCTAAAGTTACATAGTAATCTCTTTTTTTAAATCCTTGGATAATTTCTTTAATCTTTTTTAATTCCTCATAATCTACTGAAAGATTAACTCCTCTTCTGGATAAAAATTCTATATCAAATACATCTCTTATTTCTTTTCTTTCCAAAAAAGCCTCTATCTTATTTTTCATCATCTGTCCTAAGGTAAAAGATTTAAGCAATACCTGCTGGTTAGAATATGGGGAATAAGCAATTGTTTCCTGAAAATCCCTTGCTTTAGGTTCTTTTCTTATCTCAATCTTTAATTTACGAGAATGAGAATATGGTGCCTTTTTAATTTCGAATAGTAGAGTATAATATTTATTTTGTGCATCGGTTAAATCATAATCTATTTTTAAAGAATCTTTTAAATTTATAAAAAATTGATCTATCCTATCAACCCGGTATGTCCAGAAATCCAGATCAACTGAATACCTTCTTAAATTATAACAAAGCCTCAGCATTGTCCCCCCGCCAAAGATTAGATTGCGGAGAAATCCCTTGTTCTTAAGCCAGGCTAATACTTCTATTTCAAAAATCTCTTGCTGTGTCAGATCATTCATTTTATATACCTCTTGTAATATATTTTAAATTTGGGAGGATATCTTTTTAATATATTTTCACAACTCTTTCTGTCAATTTTCTCTAAATTTAGCGAACTGAGACTTAAATTATATTTCCCTAAATAGTTTAAATAAAGGGAATCGATAAAAGCCTTTTCGGGGGAGGCAATAAATATATTGTTTTTTTTGGAAAAGCCAAAGTAATAATCCCGCTTAATTCTGCTATAGTTAAATACAACTCCCTCAATATCTTTGGTAAATGTACGGTATAAGGAGATAGATTCGATAAATTTCTGCTGAACCTGGGTGGTGTATTCATAAAATGAAAGAGCGGTCATCAAAGAGATATAAGATGGGACCTGTAGGATATTGGCCAGTTCTAACCTTTGATTGGGGGTAATATTATCCCATCTTTCCTTCAATATATAGAAGTTCCTTTTTAGTCTGATAAGATATTTTTGTTTTACATATCGGGTACACAATACCCGAGTAGAATCTTCAGATGTAGATAGTATTTTTGCTACATCCTGGTAAGTAAAATATAGGTTTTTTATTTTTTTTAAATCATTATATTTCATAGAGCTAAGCACACTTAATTAATCTTTTTGTTAATTTATTATACTTTGGTGATGGAGAATTTGTCAAGTGAATCAATTGCCTCATAAAGTAGCAGGAATAACCAAGACATACTTTAGTGTAAACTTTAGTGGAATAGTTAGATAGAAAGAAGAATGCTACTTTTTCTATCTTTTCTTTCACTTTCTTAACTCGATACTATAGTTTTGATTTGACATAAAAGAAAAGTTGTTATATTGTAAAAATTATAAAAATCCTTAATAAAATTAAGTAATGAAAAAAATGATACTAACCAGAGAAGATATAAAAAAATTATGTACTACAAGTTAATTAATCTTTTTTATAAAACAGCTACAGGTAGTAAGAAAATCCGAAACTTTCTTACTCCTATCGGAGTAATGTTTTTTTTCAGTCTTATTGGATTACTTATTATAGTATCTCTTTGGTTTGATAAAGTCCTGCATTTTCCCAAACTTATTTCTTATCCATTAAACACCATAATATCTTTTTTTATTCTTTCTATGGGTTTATTCTTAATGCTGTGGTCAATTCCCTCAAAGCTATAATAAATTCCATAGGTAACGCCAGAGAAAATTCCATAGTTATATCCATAAAACAATCCCTCCCTTAAGTTATAATCTAAACTTAAGGGAGGT
>JAHIPR010000209.1 GCA_018903015.1 bacterium | reverse complement strand
GCTCCTAATTCTTCCATTCTTTTTAAAGATTTTAACGGATTTTCTTCTTTCAATATTAGAATTAATTCTTCAGTGATTCTTTTCTTTCTTAATCTGGAGAGTAATTTATCATCAATAGCTTTTTTAAGAAAATCTTCTGTTGTCCTATTCATTTTAAAATTATATCTCTGTTCAAATCTTATTGCCCGTATAATGCGTGCCGGATCTTCAACAAAACTCAAATTATACAAAACCCTGATTATACCTATGCGCAAATCTTTCTGCCCACCAAAAAAGTCGATTAATTTTCCAAAATACTTCTGGTTTAACTGGATAGCCATGGCATTTATAGTAAAATCTCTTCTATATAAGTCTTTTTTAATTGAACTTAGCTCAACCTTAGGAAAGGCTGCAGGGTATTCATAAAATTCTCTTCGGGCAGTTGCCACATCTATTTTAAAATCATCCGCTAAAATTACTATTGCGGTTCCAAATTTTTCGTGGCTTTTAGTTCTCCCTCCCAAGTCTCTGCTTAACTCTCGGGCAAATTTTATTCCTTCTCCTTCAACCACAATGTCAAGATCATAATTCTTAATTCCTAAAAATAGGTCTCTTACGATTCCACCTACCATAAAAACTGGAAAATCTAATCTATCCCCTATCTCCCCAATTTTATTTAGAACATCTTTAACTCTTTTAGGAAATATTTTTTCTATTAATTCTATTTGCTTCTTTCTCTCTATCTTCCTGCTGGTCTCAACATAAGTTGAAAATGATCTTTTGGGAATGTGACCCTCTCCATATAAATTTCTTATTAAATCAGTTCTGGTAATAATTCCTACCAATTTATCTTCTTGGCTAACAACCAGTATCCTCCCGATATCGTAATTGATCATTAATTCTTGAATTTCAGTTAAAGGAGTATTCAATTTTACGGTAACTACCTGATCGGACATATATTTACTTACCAGCTCTTTTCCAAGTCCATGTTGTTTGGCCTTATTTACTTCCTGCATTGTTATAATGCCCTTTAGTTCCCCCGCTTCTACTACCGGAATACCGTTATGTCCGTATCTTAATAATATTTTTTTCGTCTCTTCAATAGAAGCTAAAGTATTAACGGTCTTAATCGGTGAAGACATAATATCTTTCGCTACAATTCCCGCCCTTACTTTTTTTTCTAAGATCCTGATAAGTTTTTTCTCTAATTCATCAAGAGATAAATCTTTTACTACAGCCGAAGCTGCCTGAAAGTGACCTCCCCCTCCTAATTCTTTTAAAACTTCATCTACGTCAACAGAATTTGTTCTACTTCTTCCAACTATATATATTCGGTCTGACATTTTTACTATAGTAAAAAAAACATCGCTATTTTCTATTTCTATTAATTTATGAGTAAGAAGAGCTAGTCCTTCTGTATAATTTTTTACTTCTGCATTAGCCATATTAATTCGTACACCCTTGCAAAATATTTCTTTAGAAGAAAGCAGCAATTTATTTAATAATTTTTTTTGAGCTATGCTTAGGCCGATATTTATAAAATTTGCTACAACTTTTAAGTTTATACCTTTATCAAACAAATAAGAAATGCTATTTATATCATCAATCGTAGTAGTTGAAAAAGTAAGGGATCCGGTATCTTCATAAATCCCCAAGGCAAACAGAGTTGCTTCGATGGGACTAATTTCTAAATTCATTTTCCTTATTTTTTTCAACATTATGGTAGTAGTTGCCCCTACTTCTTCTATCGCATTAATATCCCCTTTAATATCATCCGCAGTGGAGGGGTGGTGATCATAGATATGAATTTCCAAATCTCTCTTATTTATTACATTAGCAAATGGTCCAATTCGTCTTTTTATTCTAGTGTCAACTATTATCAATTTATTAATTTCTTCTATTTTAATTTTCTTAAGAGGGGTTATCTCTATCAAATCGCCATATATAGAGATAAATTTTCTTACATTTCTCTCTATGGCTCCGGTAAATACTAAAAGAGCGTCTTTATATATTTTTTTGGCTGCTACCATAGCAGCCAAAGAATCAAAATCAGTGCTTTGATGACTTATAATTACTTCCAATAAAAAAACCTTCTTTTTTATTTTTTTATTAAAATTATAGCATAAATAAACAGAAGATAGTATATAGTACATAGTATCGAGTATCGAGTATATAGTATATAGTAGCATCACGGCGTTGCCGTGATGGAGCCAGAAGAAATTCGTATCTCGTATCTCGTACAAACTAGCGTATAGCGTTTAGCGTAGAGCGTAGAGTTAAGAAAGAAGCAAACAAATGTCTAATTCTTATCTCGTATCTTATCTCGT
>JAHIPR010000208.1 GCA_018903015.1 bacterium | reverse complement strand
GGCTCCGGGAAAAGTTACTCTTTCATCGGAAAAAGCATAGATTAATACTTCCGTCCCCCAGGATGGCGCACTTAAAGTACTAATTTTTAAAGGATAAATCATTTCATCGGAAAAGAACATTATCCCTATGGGTTGAATAGCACCGGTGTAATTTTCAGTACTATTTATTGTTTCTTCATGTTGAATTTTCATAGCTACAAAAAACCAATTTTTTTGTACATAATAATCCAGTATCTCTTGACCTTCTGCAGGGAAAGCATAACCATTATCATTTAACCATCCCACTAAACTATTCGGGTCGGTGGCAGATAAGGTGGTAGTATAATAAATTCCTACCTGGTTCTCTTCCCAAACATGTACTCCCTCATCTTCTGAGCCAGGGAGAGATGGGCCTGTTCCCCATCCACAACCAAAACTCGAAGGAGGGGGTGGTTGAGTTAATTTATGCAATTCATAAAATATATCATCTTCGACGGAGAACAATTTTGGATAACCCGGCACCGGAACAACCCAGGCGAAATCCTCTGCATTACCCTCATAGTCTATCTGAAAAATTATCTTCTCCACCATATCATCAAATACAATCATTGCTAATTGATTGGGTTCATATATATCTCTATATAACTGGGTAAATAAACCACCATCAGCTAAAGAAATTGGGGTTAAATAGAAAGTTGCCATTATAAAAATTAAAATCAAATAGAATATCTTTTTCATAAATCTTCACCTCTCTTATAGTTAAAAGTCAAGCTTCTAACTATTTTTACTATATTAAGATTTGAGATTCTTTTGAATCAATCCATATCAAAAAGAGAGAATGTTATCAATTTCTAAATCAAATGTACCTTGTACTTCGTTAACATCAACGGTGTAAGTGCCAGCTGGTAAGCCATAAACATCAAGTGGAATTACTTCCTCAAAAGGAGCAAGCACTTGGATGCAAAAACCTGGAGAACGATAAGTTTTAATCGTAATAAAAAAGGTATTGCCTTCTCTTTCCTGACTAATCTGGTAAATTTCCGTACAAGGATCAGGAAGGTATCCGCTGGCGATTACAAATATCTGAACAGGAAATGACTCTAAGGTTAAAATATCGATCTCCTCAACTGTGGCAAGACCTATAGCAGGCATAATAGGCGCACAGCAGCCAGTAATAAAAATTATAATCGATATAGCTGCTAATCCTAACCATAAAATTTTTTTATTCATTTTATTGACCTCCTTTAAATTGATTCTTTCTTTCCAACCAATTCCCTTATTTAAATTGAATAATAATTCTTATTTGATTCTTCATTATCCACATTATTTTTTATATAACAATTATACTACAAAACAATTGAAAATCCTCTTTTTTAAAGGCAAACCCTAGAAATATTTTATTTTTTTTCAAGCATAGCCAGAGTTACCCCTGAAGGCTCAATGAACCTTCCCTCTCCGGGGCAATAGTCACCATCACAATTCGACCTTCGGCTGCCTCCTGCCACTGCATAAATTCTTCAAAATCGGGTTCTCGAATAAAGCTCGGGTCATGGCATCCTCTCGGACCTTCTTCGGGGGAGATAAAAGGTCCTTCAATATGTATCCCCGGAATAGCTTCCTTGATATCATGCGAGGTATTTATTGCTTTTGAAATTATTTCAAAAACAGAAATCCCTCTAACTTTCATAATTTTTCCCACCACAATTTTGCTTTCCTATCGATTTCTTTGATAAAATTACTCTTGCCGTTAGTATAATTTTCCACATCGTAAGTATATTTATTTATTAATTTTTCTTTTAATTTTGAATATTCCTGTCCTTTATCCAGGTGAGAAATTAAATATTCTTTAAAATTGATATGTCTTTCAATTTCTTCATTCCCCACTTGAAATATATGAATATGGTGGGTCCTCTTGTTTCCTCCCTTTCTAAAAAATCTTCTTTTCGGTATCCCATATTCACCCATTGCTTCATACCCTAATTCTTCCATTTTATGATTATACTGGTCAGCTGCTTCAATATCTTTTACTTCAACAAGTATATCAATTACAGGTTTTGCTTTAATTCCAGGTATAGCAGTGCTTCCTATATGATAAATATCAATTATAATATCATTTAATATATTTTTAATCTTCCCTGACTCTTCTTTATACATTTCCTTCCAATTTGAATGATAAGAAACTACTTCTACTCTTCTTTTATCTGTTTTTGAGATATTTCTTTTACTTTTCAATTATATAATCCTCTATGACATTGAAGGTGTAGTAAAGATTTATCTTTTACACTTCCTATTTCCTTTTTCTATATTTCATCAATCAATGATTTCCCTTGTTTTAGTTTTTCTATATCGTATGATTTATAATGAATCGGGCTATCTCATCCCAAAATGCCTGATTAGCTATTTCTGCTTTTTCTTTTATTACATTTAATTTTTTAGTCAAAATATATATCCTTTCATATCGTGATAGACGATAGCTTTATTTTTGTAGTATTTATAATTTATTTTCTATCAAACACAATGGTAAACAATGCGGCAAATGTTTTACAAATCTTTTATCCCTTATTTCTTTTTCTTTAGTTTAACCGCGGTGCCATATACAAACATCTCTGCTGCCGCTTGCATAATTGACGAGGTAGTAAAACGAATACATACTATCCCATCTGCGCCTATCTCTTCTGCTGCGATAATCATCCGGTCGATAGACTGCTCCCGCGATTCTGCCAGTAATTTGGTATATTCCTCAATCTCGCCACCAACTATATTGCGAAAACTAGCTAATATATCTTTCCCGACATGTCGTGCCCGAACAGTATTGCCTCGAACAATTCCTAAAGTGTCCACAATTTCGTATTCGGAAAAATTATCCTGGGTAGTTAATAACATTTTTTATTTTCCTCCTTATTTCTTTACATCCCTTGAATATTTGTCATCCTTTTTACTCGCTAATCTATCTGTTAAAGCTTTAATAAATAAGAGCCCCAAACCAACTATAGTTACGAGGCCAATTATGCCCAGCCAAATATTCTCGAACATACCGACTATCCAGGCGATAATCCAGGCTATAGTGACTATAATTAAAATAATATATCCCGTCTTTTCCATTTTCCTTAACTCCTTTCTATCTTTCTCTAATAATGGTAACCTGAAAAGCTAAAAATTATTTATAAGCAGGTTTTATACACGGTGTATCGTAAGCAATTTTATAATAATTTTGAATTTGTTGGTTATAACTGTGTTGTAGGGGACAATGAATTGTGCCCTTGCCGTTTATTACCTGCTGTCTCTTGTGGGCATGATGCATCGTGCTCATTACTATTTTATTTACTTTTTGGGTAGTAATCAAAATAGTTATAATAAGGAATCGGGTCGGATAAATCCAACCCATGTTATAAACGGTAGGTTCCTAATTTTAATTAGTTGCTGGGCATTAACAACCGTCCCCTGTGTCAATATTTCAATCATAATGTTTCTACTTTTAGTAAATTAGTGGTGCCGGGGACTTTAAAAGGAATTCCCGCGGTAATTACAATCTTATCTCCTGAGTTGGCCAATCCGGTTTTTAAAGCAATCTTCTTTGATTTTTCAATCATATCGTCGGTATTTTCCAATTCATCAGCTTTAAAAGGATAAACTCCCCAGCTAAGAGCAAGTTTTCTAACCGTAGAATCCCGGGTACTGGCTGCAATAATGGGAACAGAGGGACGATTAATAATATCCTTCTGAACCAGTGGGACATTTTCTAAAGGTATTTCTACTCCCAGATCGCCCCGAGCTATCATTATCCCATCAGAAACTTCAATTATTTCTTTCAGGTTATCTATTGC
>JAHIPR010000207.1 GCA_018903015.1 bacterium | reverse complement strand
GAAAAATGTCGTCGGCATATTTAAGGTCCCCGGTTACTTTAGACCAGGCATCATGCCGGGGTATTGGTTTACCAACTATCTTAAATTCAGACATAAACTTCACCTTCCAATTTATAATTCTCTACTGCCACATCGTAAATGGCATCAACAATCTTCTTATACCCGGTACATCTGCATAGATTTCCAGATATAGCTTTTTTAATCTCCTCTCTATCAGGAATAGGATTTTTATCCATATAATCTTTGGCGGTAAGAATCATTCCGGGAGTACAGAAACCACATTGTATTGCCCCGTGATTAACAAAACTTTCCTGTAATTTTCTCCCTAATTCCAGTTTTTCCATACCTTTCACAGTCCATATTTCTTTATGATTAGCCTGAAGAGCTAAGGTAGTGCAGGATTTAATAGCTTTTTCATTCAAGATAACTGTGCAAGTACCACATTCTCCCTTTTCACAACCGCATTTTACCTCAGTAAAGCCATTTCGGCGTAAAAATTTTAAAAGAGATTCTTCAGCTTTGGCAACAGCACTTATTTTTTCATCATTTACAGTTAGTTCTACTCTATATTCTTCCATCTAAAGCCCCCTTTTTGATGAGTAATGAGTGATGATTGATAAGTAATAAGTAATTAGTGATGAGTAATATGTAATTAGCATATTAACTAAATGGTCAATTTGTTAAAAGCACGTTTGAACAGGATTCCGGAAATATACCGGCGATATTCTTCGGATGCTCGTATATCACTAATAGGATTAACTTCTTCGCTTACTTTATTTATGCCTTCCTCAATTAATCCGTTTTTTATTTCTTTATTTTTTAAAAATTCCTCTACGCCAGTTAATCTAGTTGGCATAGGAGCTACAGAGCCCATAGCAATGCAAATCTGAATAATCTTGTTTTGTTTAACTTCTAAATTTAATGCTAAACTGGCAATGGCAATTGCCATAGCCTTTCTTTGCCCCAGTTTAATAAAATACCCATTTTTATTTATATCACTTTGCTCAAATTCAATTCCTACAATCAACTCATCATCCTGTAAAACTGTCTTGCCCGGACCAAGAAAAAACTCTTTTAGTTTAACTTCTCTCTTCTGCCTAACACTCTCTATTTTAATAAGTGCACCGAGGGTAAGCAAGGGTACGGCTATATCTGCTGCCGGTGAAGCAGTAACTAAATTTCCCCCAATAGTGGCATTATTTCTTACCAAAGGATCAGCAAATTGTTCGGCAACTTGGATTAATACATTATATTCTCTAAATATAATCTCTGAATAAATCAATTCATTAATGGTGGTAAGGGGACCTAAAAATATTTTAGCTTCTTTTCTGTAAATACCCTTTAATTGTTCGATATTAGTAATATCTACCAAAAGCTTGGGATTTATTTCTTTATCCCTTATATTGGGTAGAACATTAGAACAACCTGCAACTATACAAGCATCGGACTTTTTTTCTTGTAAAATCTCTAAGGCTTCTTCTTTTGTCTTGGGAGAAATATATTTAAATTCGCTCACTTTTCTTCCTCCTAATTATTATGGTTGATTATTTATTTGGTTAGTGGTTAATTAGTTTTTTCTCCGTACGCACATTCTTTAATTGCTTTTACTATTTGAATATATCCGGTACAACGACAGATGTTGCCTCTTATATAATCTCTAATCTCATCTTCTGTGGGATTAGGATTTTCTTTTAATAATGCCGTGGCAGTCAATATCATACTCGGGGTGCAAAAACCACACTGTACTGCTGCATTTTTTAAAAATGCTATTTGCATGGGGTGCAGTTCATTTCCCTTTGCCAGCCCTTCGATGGTGGTAATTTCTTTCCCATCGACAGTTGCCGCTAAGGTAAGGCAAGATAAAACCGGTTCGCCGTTTAATAAAACGGTGCAAGCACCGCATTCACCGATGCCGCAGCCGTATTTACTTCCGGTTAGAAATAAATCGTTTCTTATCATATTAATTAAAAGGTCATTTGGTTTTACAGACAAACTTCTTTTCTTGCCATTAATGGCAAATTCTATCTCAACTTTTTTCATTCTACAATTCACCTCCGGCTCTTTCCCAGGCGATTCTAATCGTATCTTTCACCATGACCCGAGCTATTTCAGTTCTATATTCAATAGATGAACGAATATCATCAATTGGCTTAATCTCTTCCGATGCCTTCTTGGCTATTTCCTCTATTAAGGAAGTGCTTACTGTTTGCCCTTTTAGAAGGCCTTCAGCCTCCTTTACCCGAATTGCTTTTACCGCAACCGAACCAAGTACTATCTTACAATCTTTGCAGATATTGTCTTCTCTTTCAAGGCAAACAGCCAGATTAATCTTAGCAATATCAGCCTTAACTCTACCTTTTTTAGAGAAAGCACTTCCTGAATTTTTTTTCGTTTCCGGTATGTTTACCTGGGTGATCAGTTCATCAGTTTCTATAACTGTTTTTCCCACTCCGGTTACAAAACCCTCTACCAAAACTGTACGCTCTCCTCTTTTGCTAACTAATTTTACTTCTGCACCATAGGCAATTAAAGGAGGAACGGTATCAGCAGCTGGCGAAGCATTACAAATATTCCCCGCTATTGTCCCCATATTTCTTACGGCAATTGCCGCCACCGATTTAATTCCTTCGTATAAGGCAGGATATCTTTCCTGAACTTTTTCTATTCTCTCAACGTGGGATAAAGGAACGGCTGCCCCTATCTTTAATCCATCAACTATATCAATGAAATTAAGT
>JAHIPR010000206.1 GCA_018903015.1 bacterium | reverse complement strand
GGTATATCTTCTGGTGCTGCTTTAGCGACAGTAGTAGGAGTTTTAATTGAAGTTCCGGTAATGTTAATGCTTGTTTCTGTTTGTAAAAGAACGCGAAATTTCTTTTAAAATTAAATTGCCTGCCTATAGTTTTTATTTATTTTTTTTCTATGTCCCGAAAAAAGATCAAATATATAATATAGGCAGGTAATTTATTATATTTACCCAGTTAATAATTTTTTATAATAAGATGAACTTTTGGTTTCGAGTATTTCCAGTATAATCTTCTCTGTTACTTTGCCTACTCCGTTTATTCTTTTCAATTCTCTCTTTATCGATGATAAAGGTTCTTTTAGTTGTGAGATTGAATAGGCGGCATAACCATAGGGGGAAGTTCTTCCTTTTAGTTTTAAAAGATAATCAATATGCTCTAATACTACTACCACTAAATCATTTTCTTCTAATATATTTTTATAAGTGTTGATTTGGTAAGAACGTGAATGGGAAAATCATATTCCTCTATAAGTTCAAGAACTTTTCGACTTAGTTGATACTTCTCTTCGATTGGTTGATAGCTATTACCGACACCGCCGCCTATCATAATAAAACTTCTTTTGAAAGGAGCACGTTTTCTCTTAGGGTCTAATTCTCGTCGTAAAATCTCTATGGCATTTATTTTGACAGTTACGTCTTCCCCGAACTCCCCATCTACATAATAACTCTCTGACCTTCCATCACAATAAATACAGTTGTGGATACAACCCCTATATAAATTCATTCCATAACGGGAGATAAACCAGGAATCTATTTTCTTGTATTTGCGCAATATTGATTTTGCTGCAATTTCTATGATAGTCATTTCCTTTATATATCCTTTTCTTATATCTATATTCATCTACTTTTAATAGATTCACTGCTTTGATAGGTTCTTTTTTTATCAGTATTATCTTATTCGCTAAATCTATCTCTTTTCCCTGCATTATTTTCTTTAAATTTTTTATTTTTTAATTACCTACCTCTTTCATTGAGATGCCTTTCCTGGTTCAAAGCTATAAGTGGGATAGAAAATATTCTGCTATACTTCCCCCTAACTTGGCGTGGAAGAATTAAAATGAGGGAGATTAGAAAATTTAAAAGGGGTTAATTACAAGGATTAGGGGATTTTAAGGGGTCGAAATACTCCTAATTTTAAGATATTTAATTACTATTTTTTGGATTTTTTCGCGCGTTATAAAGCATTTTTTAAATGGTCGCAATTACTGAACGAAGCTCAAACCTATTTTGAACGGAAACTTGATTGACTGCCGCCTCCGAATTTCGTGCCAACAAAATTGGCACGTCGCTAAACTTTGTTTTAGTATACTCAAATTTCCAGCGCCAGTAAAGAAAAACTTGACATTGATTTTTTAATTTGTTAATATGTAGATATGTTTAAACATATGAATAAACCTAAAAAATATAATCTCTGTTGTTCTATGGATGAGTGCTTGGAATTACTGCGAGCTTTGTCCGATAAGACACGGCAGGAAATTATTAAGATTTTCACCGAGAAAAAAGAGTTGTGTGTTTCTGATATTACGAAAAAATTTACTTTAAGCCGGCCAACAATTTCACATCACTTAAATTTGATGAAAAGAGCCGGACTTCTTAATGCTCGTAAAGAAGGTAGAGAAATTTATTATTCTTTTAACAAACCTTATGTTACCGAACTTATGCAGTCAATTTTAAATAATCTCAAAACTTGCTGTTAAATTTTTTTATTCAAAAGGTCGATATGTTTAAACTTATAATCTCAATATAATAAGAAAAGTAAAGAGAGGGGTATTTATGCAAAACTTAAATAACAAACAGAGCTCTGTTATTAAAAACAAGTTCAACAAACAAAGAGGATTATATTTATTCTTTGGCGGAAAAGGCGGCGTTGGCAAAACCACCATGTCTGCCGCTACTGCTGTTTGGATGGCAGATCGTGGATATAAAACTACGGTTGTTTCAACTGATCCCACAGTCAGCCTTTCCTCTATTTTCAATCAGCAAATAGACGGCAAGGAAGAAGTCCCAATTAGAGAAGTTAAAAATCTCTGCGGTATTAACATTAATCCTAATGACGCTAAGGGTGTTTTTCAATCAAGGCTTGGTTCCTTAATGGGACAGATGACTGGCGCATTAGGCAAGGATGTTATCAGCACTCCATGCGCAGAAGAAATGGCGACATTTGATCAATTTGTGAGCATTCTAGATTCCGAAAACACCAATCATGTTATTGTCTTTGACACTGCGCCAACAGGAAAAACCTTGAGGGAATTAGCGATGCCATTTAACTGGGCAGAGTTTATGAAGAAACAAATAACAGAAAGCAAAAAGTTAGCAAAAATTCTCAATATGGATGAAAAATCTATGGAATCTTTAGAGAAAGATAAAAAGCGTTATGATAATGCATTGAATGTACTGGGAAATAAAGATAACACGATTTTCAGTCTAGTTTTATTAGCAGAACGACTTCCTATTGACGAAACAAAAAGCGCAGTCAAGGGGCTTACAAATTTAGGTATTACGGTTCAGAGCCTGATTATTAACGAAGTGATTTTGGAAGAAGTAATAAAAGGGAATATTTTTCTATTGGATCGTTTCAAATTACAACGAAATTATTTGACTGAGATTGAGCAAACATTTAAAGCGTTTGAGGGGAAAATCGTTCCGTTGCTTAATAGCGATGTTTCAAGTCTCAAAACACTTAGAAAGGTCGGGGATATTTTATATGGAGGATAAAAATATTATGAGTAATGATAATAAAAAATTAAATATTATAATCATATCTGGGACATGCTGTAATCCAGCAATGGCTTCTCTTGACAAGCAAGCGCGGAGTGCAATAGAGAAAACCGCATCCGAAACAGGCATATCAGTCGAGATAAAAGTAATTCCCGCCACCTCTGCCTTCTTCGGGGGTATCCCAAAAGATGTAAGGGATAAACTTTTGGCTAGTGGCGGGGCAGGGCTTCCAGTGATTTTAATCAATGGTAAGGCCGTCTCCTATGGTGTGCCAAAAATAGGAGATTTAAAATCAGCGCTCCTTCAGGTCGAGAAGGAGTTATAAATCAAAATTATAGAGGAGGAAAAAATTATGAAAAACCAAAAAAATCAAAAGCCATCAATGGAGGATGTACTTGAACTTTCGGGCATTGATATTTTACATCCGGGAGGTTATGACTTGTCTAAAAGAATTGGCGAGGTTTTTGAGATGAAAGACAGGAAAGTGCTCGATGTCGCTTGTGGGAGAGGAGCATTTGCATGTTATTACGCAAAGAATTTCGGCGCAAGGATCACAGGAGTTGATGTAAATCCAGATATGATAAAATCTTCCGTAAACCGGGCAAAAAAAGAAGGCGTTGAAGATATAACAGAGTTCAGGGTAGCCGATGCCTTGAATTTGCCGTTTCCGGATAATTCATTTGATGTGGTAGTTAATGAATGCGCAGTTGGATTAACTTCTGACCCGCAGAAATGTCTGGATGAAATGGTAAGGGTTGTAAAACCGGAAGGTTTTGTTGTAATCCATGAAAGTTTATGGCTTAAAGAACTGCCAGACAATGAGAAAAAAGATATTGCTGAAAGAATGGGAACAGTTCCACTTAAGCTTTCAGAATGGAGAGAGATGATGCGTAAAGCAGGGGCAGTGAAAATATGGGATGAAGATTGGTCAGATTTAGAAAAAATGAGCAAGATAAGACCTGACAAAAAAATAGAAAACGTGGAAGATTTGTTTAGTTTATGGGAAAAAATTACAATTATATTTCCAAGAGTGGTTAAGAAATTTGGATTAAAAGGACTTTTTTATCTGAATGAATCGGAAAAGAAGATCAAGCCTCTCTATCACAACGGATTCTATGGTTATTGTTTGATGAAAGGGGAAAAACCAATGAAACAAAAGGGAGGAAAACAATGAAAAATCAAGATAATCAAAACGGAATAATTGAAGCGCCAGTAGAGACAGATAAAATTAAAAAAGTTTATGACAATATTTTTAGCAAGATATATTTCCTGTTTGCTTTCATGGAAAAGAAAGCCCATATGCGAGGTATTGAATTAGCGCAAATAAAACCAGATGACAAAGTCTTGGAAGTTGCGGTAGGCATTGGGCTTTCATTTATTGAAATTTTAAAGAGGGTTGATTCAAAAAATGTTGTTTATGGAATTGATCTATCGCCAGAAATGGTGGAAAAAACAAGAAAATTAGCAACCAAGAAAGGGTATACAAATTTTGACTTAAAAGAAGGTGATGCCCGTCATTTGCCATTTCCTGATGATTCATTTGATGTTCTTTTCAGTAACTATATGCTGGATCTTATACAGATTGCTGATTTTTCCGCGGTTATAAAAGAATTTAATCGAGTTCTTAAGAAAGATGGACGATTAGCGCTTGTAAATCTCAGCAAAAAAGATAGTTCTCCTGTTCTCTATGAAAAACTTTATAAATTAAGTCCTTATTTTGCAGGAGGATGTCGTCCTGTGTTGATGGAGTCTTATGTAAAGCAAGCTGGATTTAGAAATGTAAAGAGAGAGTTTTTGGGCGGCCTTATACCAACTGAGATAGTTATTGGTTTAAAATTCGCAATGTTTAATGGTCGGGGCGAGAGGATTTGAACCTCCGGCCTCTTGATCCCGAACCAAGCGCGCTTCCAAACTGCGCTACGCCCCGAAAACCACAATTGAATTATATCATAATCAATTAGTCGAGGCTACTAATTTATTTGGATTTCGTGTTGAGTATTGAGTATTGTGTTAAGAAGGAGAAGGAAAATAAATTAAGGATAATTAGAGAAAAGACTCAAATATAACCTTTTCATCTAACCACCTCGTAAAAGTTTACAGTAAATTTCATTTTATTTAGTATAGTCATTTTATTTGATTACTAATTTTAATTTACTGGCAATGAAGGAAGCGGCAATGATTTTCAGAATATCACCCGGTAAAAAAGGCAATACTCCGATAAGCAAAGCTCTTTTTATTCCTATCCCTGTGACCAAAGATAACTGGATTACTCCGATAAAATAAATAATGACAGTTCCTGAAAAACCGGCGAGCAAATAATAAAAAATATTTTTTTCATTTTTCAATTCCATTATCTTTCCAACAATAAAAGCACAAATTATAAACCCAAATAAAAATCCACCGGTTGGCCCAAATAAAATACCTATCCCAGCTTTAAAACCGGCAAAAACTGGCAAACCTGCTACGCCCAACAACACATAGATTATCTGGCTTGATGCTCCCATAACGCTTCCCAGGGTCATAGCTGCCAAAAGAGTAAATAAAGTCTGTAAAGTAAGAGGGACAGGATAAATGGGAATTGAAATAAATGCTCCCACTGTAGTTAAAGCAGCGAATAATGAAACTAAAGTCATTTGACGGATATTTATTTTTGACATTCTTAAATCTCCGATTTTCTGATTAATTATTGTTAACCTATATAATATCTTTAGTTAACGGTAATGTCAAAAAAATTTAAATAATAGTTCCGGAAATTATTTCTACCAGTTCCCCATTTTCTTTTTTTAGAATCAATGCTCCTTCTTCGTTTATGTTTACTGCTTCTCCTGTAACAATTCTCTCCCCCATATCTACCCTTATCTTTCTCCCCAGAGTATGTGAGTATAATTTCCATTCCTTTAAAATAGAAGAAAATTCTCTTCTTTTTAAACTTTCGTAATACTTCTCAAATTCCTGTAAGAAGATTTGTACCATCTTAACCCGTAAAACCTCTTTGCCTAAAACTTCTTTTAAAGATATCGTATTTTCTTGAATATCCTCCGGAAACTTCCGATGATCTATATTCACATTTATACCTATTCCCACTACTACCCAGTTTATTATATCCAATTCGGCACTCATTTCAGTCAGTATTCCACATACTTTTTTTTCATTTATTAATATATCATTAGGCCATTTTATTTGAGGTTCAATCTGGACACACATCTTGATAGCCTTCACTACCGCTACTGCAGTCATTAAAGTTATTCGGGGGATATAAGAAGGAGGAAGTTGAGGGTATAATATTATGGAGAGCCAGATACCTCCGGCAGGTGAAAACCATTCCCGACCCAATCTACCCTTCCCTGCGCTCTGCCTTTCAGCAATAATTAATGTACCTTCGTTTATCCCCTCTGCTCTGTGCAAAGCTTTCTCTTTAGCGATTATATTGGTAGATTTTAATTCGGGAAAATAGTATACTTCTTTGCCGATATATTTTGTAAATAATCTCCTTTGAACTTCTTGAGGGATTAAAAGGTCAGGGCGAGAAATCAGACAATAGCCCAGATTTTGGTCAGCTATTATCTCATACCCCATATCCTTTAGTCTTTGTATCTGCTTCCAAACCGCCACCCGGGAGATGCCTAATTTTTGAGCTAGAACTTCACCGGAAATGTATTCTTTCTCTCTTAAAAATTTTAATATATTACCTGTCATCTTTTTAAACTGGAGGCTAATAGGCCGCTATCCTTATCTATATCCCTAATCTGCTTGAAATCTATTATAAAAGAACCCTTACTCTCCAATAAACTCATTAAATTCTTTAAGGTTTTATCGTTTCCCATTAACCGTGGAATGATAAAGGCAATAGTCTTTTTTCTTTCCAACCCAGCACATCGTTTTATATAATAGATTAATTCAGAAGGTAATTTGCCTTTAAACATACTTGAAACCGGGCAGCCCACCAAGACTAATTCATAAGGCAAAAAATTGCAATTCACTATTCCTCTTTCCGCTTTAATTACTTTTAATTCATTCCCTTTTCTTTCTATTACTGATAATATTTTTTTCACAAATAATTCTAATTTTTTATTTTCCCCACCATAAATTAATACTGCTCTCAAAATATTCCCTCCTACTTTAGTACAGAGGACGAGAAGGAACAGAGAACCGTCCCCTGTACTTTTTTAATCAAATACTACCTTTTCTACTCCCTGGAGTTTATCCAATATTTTATTGGCAATTAATTTTAGATGTTCAGGACGTTTAACAAAATCCAAATCATCAGCAGGCACATTCAAGATAGGACAAATATTAAAATTCTCCACCCATTCTTCATACAAGGCGTTTAACTGTTTTAAATATTCCTCGGAGATAGTTTTTTCATAATCTCTTCCTCGTAAGGAAATTCTTTTTAAGAGAGTGGGAACCGAAGCTTGAAGATAAACGATTAAATCCGGAGGAGTAAGAAATTGGGTCATTATGCTAAATAATTCCTGGTAATTTTCATAATCACGTTTCTCCATATATCCCTGCTGATTTAAATTTTTTGCAAATATATCCACATCTTCATAAATACTTCTATCCTGAACTACAGAGGTAGGATTCCTTAATATCTCCTGATGATGACGAAATCTCTTAGACAGAAAAAATATTTGGAGATGAAAACTCCACTTTTTCATATCTTTATAGAAATCCTCTAAATACGGGTTATTTTCCACTACTTCATAATATGCCTTCCAACCCAATCTTTTACTCAAGAGATCAGTTAAACTTGATTTACCACAACCGATATTCCCTGATACAATAATAAATTTTTTCATTTTAGCTATCCTCTTTATAAATTTCATTAATAATATATTCAAGGTCTTTATTTCTTCCTACAAAATCAAGACTGTTAGTATTTATTTTAATTAATTTTATTTTTTTATAATTATCGGGATAAGAAAAAAATTCTTCATAGGCCAAATTCAATCTTCTCATATATTCAAAAGACATTTTTCGCTCAAAAGGCCGATCTCTTAGTGCTATCCTTTTCATTAACATCTCAGTGCTTGCTTGCAAGTAAACAATTAAGTCCGGCCGAGGGATATCTTTAACCATAATTTCATAGAGGTGTTCATACATAGAAAGTTCATTTCCGGAAAGATTCAGATGAGCAAATATCCTATCCTTAGCAAATAGGTAGTCAGAAAAAACTGATTGATTAAATAAATCTTGCTGGGCTAATTCTAATTGTTGTTTGTAGCGGCTCAGCAAAAAAAATATTTGAGTCTGGAAGGCGTATCTTTCTATATCGTTATAAAATTTAGATAAAAAGGGATTTTCTTCCACCACCTCTAAATTATGTCTTGCATTAAACCTTTTGCTTAGCACTAAAACTAAACTTGTTTTTCCTGCTCCTATAGCTCCTTCAACTACAATAAATTTACGCTTAAATTTAATCATCTACCTACTCCTTTATTTTTTGGGAACCAAGCTGATTATTTTTCCTTTCGTAATTCCACTCATAGGTCAAGTACTTATTTTCTAAAAGTTCTTTGGAAATTTTTTCTTCCTGTTCAGTTAATTTACCTTCCAATAATCTTACCCCAAACTCTTTTTCAAATCCCCGGGGAAGAATTTCTGATAATTCTGAAAAATTTATCTTTCTCTTTAAAATCTCTTCCAAACTGGTAGCATTAAATCTTGTTTTAAACCTTTCTCTTATCTGAGCTGAGGGAAAATTAAATACAGAAAATAATTTATCTTTTTCTAATTCTATCAATAAAGAACCGTGTTGTAAAACTATTTCTCTTTTTCTTACCTGAGCAGAACCTACAATCTTTTTACCTTCAACCTGTACCTCGTATTGAGAGGGAACAGAAAAACAGATTGATTTAAAATCAGAATGATGGATTTCAGATTTTTCACTTTTAGGTAAAGAGCCACTCTTTAATTTTTCTCTCAGAGGAACTAATTCGGCTGTTACCCCAATATAAGAAAGACCTCTAATCATTCCCCCGCTAATCTTCTTATAGGTCTCTAATATAGAATTATTAACCAAAGGATGGTTTTCTCTAATTATAAAACTATAGGTTAACTCCTTATCATGGAGAACCGCTTTTCCCCCGGTAGGCCGACGGACAATGTCGATTCCCATATCCTGACAAACATCTACATCAATCTCTTTCTGCAGATCCTGAAAATAGCCCAGTGATACAGCTGGGGGAGACCATTGGTAAAATCTGATAGTGGGAGGAACCAAGCCTTCCCGGTGAGCTATCATTATCGCTTCATCAATAGCCATATTTGTAAAACCGGTATGATAACTATCTTTTATTAATCGCCATTCCATCAATTTTATCCTTTCTATTTAATCAGATAAAGTATATAGCGGGTAGTGTTTTGGGTATAGGAGTCGGAATTATCCGACCCGAGTTTTGCGGGCTCGATAAATCGAGCCCCTTTAATTCAGAGACAGGCGGGAAGCCTATCCTCATTTCTTCCCTTTCACGCGATACTCAATACTATCTTGTCTTCTGATTTCTATTTTCTTTACTATATCGTATATACGATATAGTAAATAGGTTTTCGATAAAAATAAGGCTAACAAAATTAAAAAATCTGTTAGCCTTACTCGCTGTTCTATTTATCAAAATAAGTTGCTGGGACTTCATAAACCCTATAATTCTATTAAAATCTTCTTGATCTCGATTATAATTGGTTAGGAAATTATTTGGCCTTTGTACTCATGGTTTTAAATTTATTTATTGCCTTCATTCCTTCATTAATAACAAAACCAGCAAGTATTAATAATACTAATGACATAACACCTAACAAATAATTTCCTTTTGCAAAATTCTGGAATACCATGGTAAGTAAAGCCACCACCGTAACTATAATCATAAAAATCATTGGATACATAGTCACAGTATATCTTTTGCCCATATGAGCCAACCAGGCAGTTGTCCCTAATAAAGCTAAACCTGCCAGAAGTTGATTGGAAGCTCCAAATATTGGCCAGATAGCACTCCAGGTACCGCTTAAGGCAAGTGCTCCACCAAATATTATAGTAATAATAGTGGCTACATACTTATTAGAAAGAGCTGGAGCCCATCCAGTAGTTAGTTCCTCTAAGGCATATCTTCCTAATCTGGTAGCTGTATCTAACGTAGTAAGTAAGAAAGCAGATACAGTTAAAGCACCAAAGGCTATCCCAGTTTGTTCTTTTATGCCCAAATTAGCTAAAAAGCTCCCCATTCCATGAGCAAAGACACCAACCGGTCCACCCCAATTAGCCAATCCATCTGCTAATCCTGCTTTAGTTAACATTGCAGCAGTACCTAAAGCAATAGTTGCCAGGAGACCTTCTAATAACATTGCTCCGTAACCGATAACTTTAGCATCTGATTCTTTATTTAATTGTTTTGAAGTTGTTCCTGATGAACAAAGGGAATGGAAACCCGAGATTGCCCCACAAGCAATTATTACAAAGAGCATGGGGAACAGGTAACCCACCGGTTGTTTAAAAGCAGTAAAAGCAGCGAGTTCTAATTTTGGAGCTCCCAAAAGTATACCTATTACTGCTCCGCCCAAAGCAGTATACAGCAAGAATGAAGATAAGTAATCTCTCGGCTGCAATAAAATCCATACTGGCATAGCTGAGGCAAAAAATACGTAGACTAGTAAGAGGTAAATCCACATTCTAGCACCCAGAGCTATAGGTGCTCTTAGACCTATCCAGATAGATAAAAATAATAAAATTACCCCGATTACGGTTACAATACTAAGAGATGCACCCTTACGATAAAGGGCAAAACCCATTCCTACAGCAATGACCATAAATAGAATGGATGCAGTTGCTACAGAAGGATTGGCTGCAAAGGTATTAGCCACTAAGATGGCAAAAACCGCTATGACTAGAATCAAAGCTAACCAGACAAAAATTAAAAATAATACCTTTGCACTTTTGCCAACATTTTTACCAACTACTTCTCCCATTGTTTTACCCTCGTGTCTTACCGAAGAAATAAGAGACATAAAATCATGGACTCCACCAATAAAGATGCTTCCTAAAACAATCCATAAAAAACAGGGAACCCATCCAAAGACAGAAGCTTGTATTGGACCTAAAATGGGACCCCCTCCCGCAATGGATGCAAAATGATGCCCCATCAGTACCGGTGCTTTCGCCGGAATATAATCCACTCCATCAGTCATAGTATGAGCTGGAGTCTTTTTGCTGTCATCTAGCCCAACAAGTTTCCCTAAATAACCTCCGTAAATTTTAAGGGCAATTACAAAAGCTATAAAAGCTATTAAAACTAAAATTAAAAGATTCATCTACAGTAACCTCCCTTTACTTAAAATAAAAGAATATTATTAAAATAAAGTAATATATCAAATTTCTTTGTCCCAGCAACTTATAACTATCCATAAATAATATAATATTTTTAAGCTCTATCACCTCCCAGCCCGGATTCAGATTTAATCTTATAAGCTGAAAGTACTTCTTTCCCTTTTTGATTAGAATATAACTCTTCTTCCTTTAAATCAACTAAAATAAGTCTTATATCACACCACCCCCTGATGCCCAACAAGAAAGATTTGGAAAATTTAAACTTTTTAGCAAAGCTTACCGCTTCTTCGGAAAAACCAGAAGTAGAAACCAATACACCATTTATAATAGCAGACATAATATTTACCGAAGAAGTGAACGGTTTATTAATTAAAGATTTCAAATATTTAGAAAATTCTTCTACTTCATTTTTATCTACAAATCTTTTTTCTGACTTAACTACCGCATATTCCTTGGTATAATGCTGGTCAATCTTTATATTTTTAGTTAAAACTTGACGAAAATGTTCGGTAGAAGATAGAGCAAAAATATCTACCTTTAGGCCGGATATTTCTTTATCTCTCTCTAATTCATAATAATATTTATAACGTTCCTCTAAATCTCTTAAATACGCCTCTAATTTATCCGGTATATTTTCTTCCACTTCTAATTTTCCTATCTCATCTAATTATATTTTTAATTATATTTATTATTATATATAATTCGACAAATTTTTAAAAAATCCTCTTTTTTTTAAAAAATATTTTAAAAATTTTTCTGATTTTATTTAAATTTAGACTATGTTATAATAAATTAGTCTTTATTGAATAAGGAGGTGTAGAATGAGTCCTGGTTTTTTCAAAAAATTGTTTGGAAAAAGGGAAGAAGATTCCTCGGGATTTCTCTGGATTTATAGCCAGTGTGATAAATGTGGAGAAAAATTTAGAACCCTTATCAGGAAATATAATGATCTTACCCCCACATATAAAGAGGAAGGACCAGCTTATATATTAAAGAAAGAATTAATCGGAGCTTCTTGTCCCAATCGAATTAATTTGCATTTGGAATTCGATGGAAATTACCGAAAGATATCGGAAGAAATTACCGGCGGCCATTTTATTTCCAAAGAATAATATCAATCCTAAACTTCAAAAAATATTTATTAGCAAATTAAAGGATGCTTGAAAAATTATTTTGTATAAAATATATAAAAGTATTTAAAGGGGAAAATGAAATGAAAAAAGAAGAATATTTAAGTAGAGCCAAAGAACATCTCTTTATGACTGGAATTAATGATAGTGCTACCAAGTTGTGTTTCGCTAATATGGCTTATGGAATCGCTAAAATTCAGTTTCTCCAGGAAAAGCTCGGTTTAAATCCTGATGCTACCTTTATATCTACTCCTGATGCCACTATCACAAGAAATGTAGAAAGGTGGAAGAATGGTTTTGGTTATGGTGGAAAAATTGAATGGGGAGATGGGGCTTTAGAATTAATAATATTAGATGTTTTGCCCAATGCCTGTGGAATGCTGGTAGGTGGTTTAGAAAAACTTCCTGAGATAGAAAACTTAATTGCTAAAGTAACCAAACTTTCTGCAAAAACTTCTGATATAAAGGTTGAAGGGATAAAAGTTATCTGGGATTTTGGTAAGGGAAATCATTTTATAGATGTATTTAAGGTGAAGAATATCGCCGGAATTGAAGATTTTCCACCTTATATGTTTATTGTTCATGGTGCAGGTGATGAGTTAAGAGACGATAATCAAAGGGGTTATGGCCTGTACTATTATCGGAGTAAAAAATTAGAGGAAATTGCCGAAAAAATAGACACCCCGTTTGGTAAAATTAAGTTCCTAACTGGGAAGAAAGCCACCAGCTATTACGAACACTATAAATTTGTCGAAGATTTTTCCAAAAAGAGAAGAATTGAATTTGCTAAAAGATTGTTTGGAAATTTTAAAATAATCTCCAATGAAACTCACCAGGGGTTGGCCGATATAAACACTATGCTTTTGGGTTGTCATAGTATAACAGATAATAAGATTTTACCCCTGGCCTTACGGGGAGACTTACCGGCATATCTGCTATATGGCAAACCTTCTTTTAGCAAAGAACAGATTGAAAATTTAGGTTTTGCGAAAAGGGGTAAAAAACTTGGCTTAATGAAAAAACTTAAAAACGCCAACGTAGTTCCCCATGGCGGTGGTTATCATTTTCCAGATTTATTGAGTGTACTAAGTGTGGTTGAAAATAAGGGAGAGAGATATTTCTTAATGGATTTAAATAATGATCGAGGGAAAAAAGTAATTAAAGATGTAAGAGAAATGCCTTATGATTACAGAGGAAGAATGGTAGTTTTGCGGACCCTGGAGTTAGGCCTGGCTGAAGTTGCTACTAAGCTAATTCCTTTGTATGTATTAAAAATATAAATTGTGAAAAAAATAGTAAACAGAAAAACCTATTTCTTTTAAGATCTTCTCTGTTTTCTTTTTATCAATAGTCCAAATCTGCAATATTTTCGCCTTTTGATTCTCTAAAAGATAATCTATATGCCAAAATATCCTTTTCTCTTTTCTTAAGCGCCTTTGTAATCGTGTCTCCATAAGGGGGACGGTTTTATTTTTAGCTGTTTATAAAATTGGGAAATAACAAAAATAGAACCGTTGTCCCCTTTATTCATCAAATATGCTATATGTTCTACACTAAAGTACGAGATACAAGATACGATTTTATTCTGGATTCTGACTTATGATGGGCAGACACAAGGTCTGCCCCTACTACTGACTTCTGAATTCTTTCTACCATAGAAATATCAAATATTTAATATATAAATCGAGTAATAGTTGCTAAAATAACGGCTAAAACAAAATTAAAAGCCACAGCAAATAACGTTCGCTTACTTCCAATTTCTTTCCATAGAACCGTAATAGTCGCTACACAAGGAACATAGAAAATTACAAAGATGGTAAAAGTCATAATTTGAGTCGTGGACATTACTGCGGCGACATTAGAAGTTCCTATAGCCTGAATCAACATTAACATAGAAAGTTCTTTACGAAGAACACCGAATATCAGAGTAGTACCCACCACTAAAGGGAGGCCAAGGAGAGAGGTTAGAGGAGAAAAAAGATTATTTATAAGCATATCTGTCTTATAGTATTGTAATAAACTTAAAATTGTACTGCCCACAATAAGTAAAGGCCAGGCCACAAATATAAATTCTTTCATTCTAAGCCAGGTCTTGGCGAAAGCAACTTTAATAGAAGGAATATGATAAGCCGGAATTTCCAAGATCATTCCCGGAGTTATCTCTGGCAGCAAGCGAGATAATATCTTTCCTGATATGATAATTACAATAATATTTAAAATATAAATAGCCAAAGCTGCTTGAGGACTAATGTAAAAAGCCACTAATGCAAATATTATAGTCATTCGCGCAGCACAGGGAATCATGGTAGTCAGCACGGAGGCAATAAAACGGTCTCTTTCCGATTCCAAAATCCTGGTAGCCATTATAGCCGGAACGGTACAGCCATAGCCTAATATAAAGGGTATAATTGCTTTACCGTGTAAACCAATTTTATGTAAAAACGCATCTAAGAGGAAAGCTATGCGAGGAAGATAACCTAAATCTTCTAAAATAGCCAAGCCAAATAAAAATGGGAACAAATAAGGCAAGACAATAGCTATCCCGCCGGCTAATCCTTGGATAATACCACTAATTATTGAAAATAATAGAGTACCTGAATCAACGCTTTTCTCTAGTAAAGGAATTAACTTATAAAAATAATCCAGTAATGGTTCTTCTACCATTTTCCCTACACCAAAAATTAAATTAAAAAATAAGTAAAAAATTAAGCCTAAAGAAATATACCCCAAAAATGGATGCATTAAGATATTATCCAGATAATCTATTAGACTGATATGAGGTTTAGTAAGTGTAACTACTGATTCATAAATATTCATAGATAAATGATGCCGTTCAGAGGAAATAACTACATCAGAGGGTCTACCATGAGTTTCCTTAAGTATATTTTGAAAATAGACTATTTCTTTAAAAAGATCGTTGCTCTTTTTTTTATAATTTTCTATAAAGTAACTATCATTTTCTAAATATTTAAGAGCTAAAAACCGTTCCGGTACATTAAATTTTTGGTCAGTTTGTTTTTCTTTAATTTGTGTAGATAATTGGGCTATAACTTCCTCTACATCTTTACTAAAATTTAGGGTTTTACCAATTTTCTTTTTTCCCCCTACTTTATAGGCCTTTGAAAATAACCCTTTCATCCCTTTTCCTTTTCTTGCAACTGCCGGCACTACTGGGACGCCAAAAACTTTAGATAATTTTTCAGTATCAATTCTAATGCCTTTACGTTCAGCTTCATCAATCATATTAAGACATATCACCATGGGCAATTTAAGCTCCAAAAGTTGAAGAGTAAGTTCTAAGCTTCTACTAAGAAGTGAAGCGTCAACAACATTTATAACCACATCAACATCACCATTCAACAAATATTTTCTAGCTTCAAGTTCTGCCAGGTCAAAAGAAGTTAAAGAATAGGTGCCTGGTAAATCTACTAATTCAATTACCTGGCCAAAGATATTGAATTTTGTTAGGGTATATTCTACTGTCTTCCCGGGAAAATTAGAGGTTACTGCTTTATATCCGGCAACATGATTAAAGATGGTGCTTTTACCTGAATTGGGTTGTCCCATAAGAGCAATTTTCATTATTCTGCCTCCACCACAACTCTTCTGGCCACTCCTCTGCCTAAAGCAACCTGGTTCCCATGGACACTTATTAAAATAGGTCCTCGCATAATAGCACTCCTTTTTACAGTTATTATGTCTCCGGGATGAATGCCTAAACAACCTAAGCGTTGCCTTATCCCCCATCCTCCGGAAACACTAACAACTTTTACTTTTTGATTTTCGCCTATTGAATCCAAAGTAATGGTCATATCTTTTTATTCTCTCTCCTTTAATATTTTTTCTTTATAATTTTTATTTTTATTACTACTTCTTTCCAACAAACCTTTTTTTTTCAAATATTCTTGAAAATTTTCTTTCCACTTGGAGCTTTCTGGTAACAAACTAATGAATTCTACAAATCCAAGCAGGCAGGTTATGGTTTCTGGTGAAACATCATGCTCTAACTTGCAAGCATCCTGTTGAGCATTTTGTTCATCGACTCCGATAATCTTTAAAAACTCTACCAATAAAGTATGGCGCCTTTTAATCTCCTGGGCTAATTTTTTACCTTTTGCTGTAAATATAATTCCGCCATATTTTTCATAAATTATATATTCATTTTCTGATAATTTTTTAATCATCTCAGATACACTGGGACGGGTTACCTCTAATTTATCGGCAATATCTTTTGCTTTAACATATCCTTTTTTATCCTGTAAATTCCATATCGCTTCCAGGTAATCTTCCATATTTCGGGTAGTCATTTAGTTTTTACTCCCCTTCTTAACTAGGCTTAATCTTATTTAAAACTATTTTTTATTGATAAGTGTTCCTATCTTTATTAGCTGTGCCTAACTTTATTTAATAATATCATTACTTTATGATAATTACAAGAGGCCAAACACAAAAAAAGCAGAAGGTTTTAACCTTCTGCTTTTAATCATCTACACTAATTAAATTAAAATTAATTGTATTAAAAATTCTTACTACCCACCGGCAATTGAATGAATTACCTGGACATCGTCTCCATCTATAATCGCGGTATCTTTATATTTTTCCTTGGGAATATATTTGCCGTTAATCTTTACCATTATTAAAGGAAAAGTATATTTACACTTCTCCAGCAGAAGATCAACGGTTAAATTTTCTTGCCATTCTTTATCTCTTCCATTTACTTTAATCATGACTTATATTTTTTCACCATCTCTACCACTTCCGGAAAATTTATCTTTAATTTTTTAATATTTTCTAAAGTAGGCACACCATTAGAATCCCACCCTCTTCGCTTATAAACCGCATCACAAAGTTTCTGATACTGTTCTTCTCGATAAGCTCTCAGAGCTTTCATCTTCTCTTTAGTTGTTTTCCCTTTAATATTAAATTTAATTATCTCTTGAAGTTGTTGATCATAAAGTTCCTTTCGCGATTCATATTCTTCGGCTGTTACCGGTCCCATAGCCCTATAGGGAATTATATCATGTTTACGAGTACCAAAACCCATCTTAAGATTAAATAATCTCTGGAGGTTATGAACTCTTTCTGATTGTAAAATTAATTCTTCAGGACTAATATGTTTGCCAGTAACTCCTTCAAAAAGCCAGCAATAATTTTCCACATGTTCGGGAACTTTTGCTGCTTCCATTCCATGATACTTCTGTTTATTATCTTCTGGCTCAATATCATTCCAGGGTAATTTACAGAGACCGACAATAGAAAACCAGGTTCGGAATAAGGGAAAATAATGGAGTGCTTCGGCCTTGTCCTCAAAAGTAGGAATCTGGTTATTTACCTGGTCCATAAAGATAAGCCAGGACTCATCATGTTGAGGCCCTTTGTTGGCTATTCCATATCCTCCCTGCTGGGCTAAAGATTCTTTAGTTACATATTCAGAAAATTCCATCCCCTTACATTCCATACCGATATCCTGTAAAAATTTTACATCTGCACCATATTTCTCTACTAATATTTTCTTTATCTGCCGAATTCCTAACCCGGCAATTTTCCCAAATCCTTTCCCTTCTGCCATCTGGTGAATTAATTCTAAAGCTGCTTTTGTATTTCCAAAGTTAAGTTCTAAACCCTCAGTCATTTCTTTGTTTATAATATTATTTTCGTAGCACTCCATAAGAAAAGCCATCGTGGTACTAACTCCGATAGTATCTATTCCGTAATTATCACAATAAAAATTGGCTTCCAAGATAAAATCAGGGTCAAAACATCCGCAATTTCCTCCAAATCCGGCAGTAGTTTCATATTCTGGTCCATCCACCAAAACTTTTTCTCCTTTTAAAGGTCCGGTAGTCAATTCAAATCCATCTACTGCATGAGAACAACGCATGGCGCAACCCATCCAACAGGAATCACCTGCCTGATTCTGGGTCATGCGCTGATGCCATATTTTAGCATTTATTTTAAAAGCATCCGGATGTGAACCAAATTTAAAATTATGGACGGGCAAGCAATGATAATTCTGCATATGGTCTAATAAATTAACCGTTCCTATCTCTCGCATTCCGTTTTGAACATGATCTAATCCCAATATTTCTTTAGTTAATCTTCGCCCGGCCTCTGTAATAAGCTCGGGATAAGCTGCATGATTAGAGCCCGCATTTACCCCGGCATATTTTATAACAATTGCCAAAATTTTCTTATCCCGGAAAACACTACCTGTTCCTCCGCGCCCCGCTTGTTTAATCCGAACTTTCCTGCGGCGCACATCATACCAGGTAATATTTAGAATTCCTAAATTAGTATTTTCTGCACCTCTTCCGGAAGAAACAATGCTAAGATTTCTTTTATCTTTTTCATCATCAGCATATCTTTCAGTCAGTTTTTCGATCAGTAAATAAGTATCTGAATTTATTCCCGTAACTTCTTCAATAATAACTTTTCCTTTATTTCCATCGATAAAAATAATCACATCTTCTTTGGCTTTGCCTTGAATTTCTAAAAGGTCCCAACCTGAAAATTTCAAAAAAGGAGCGAGATAGCCTCCTGCATTATTATCATTAACTGTTCCGGTCTCCGGTGAAAGAGTGACTACGTGGGTCTTGCCGGTACCGGAATATTGAGTAACTCCGCAAATAGGCCCGGTACAAAAGATGATTTCATTTTCTGGGTCGTTCCATTTTGTCTTTGAAGAAACAGCATCCCATAAATACCATATGCCATAACCACGTCCTCCGGTAAAGGTTTCCTTTACCTGAAGGTCAATGGGTTTTTCTTCAATCTTATTTTCTGAAAGGTTAATGTATAAACGCCTATCAGTGTAACCTTTTTCCACTTTTCCCGGCTCGAATTCAAAAGATGTTAATAATTTTTGATTTTCTTTGTTTGCTTTAAACATTGGTTTTTTCTCCTACATTAATTCATATCAAAATTATAAGTTTCAAAATATACTTTTAAAAAATTACTTTTATTTCAGCTATGTTTATTCATAAAACTGTAAAAATATTAATAGTAATAATTGTTTTCATTAAATTTGACCACATAACACTAAATGAAGCCATCTTGCCTTTTTTTAAAACCAAGACAAGATGGCCTCATTTTGAATTATTCATTACAAAACTAAATATACTTTAAACTTTTTCTGCTTCCTTCGCTTTAAGTTCAGACAAAGGGAAGGAAATTCCAGCTGATTTTGCGGATATTGATGAAAATAGGTAAAGTAGAATTACCAATAATATTAATCCTAAAGGCAATACTAAACCTACTGACATACCAGTTCCGGCCAGGATGTAACCTAATACAGCGACTCCGGAAGCAGTGAGGGCATAAGGTATCTGAGTCTTAACATGATCGATATGATCAGAACCAGAGAACATCGAAGACATAATAGTGGTATCAGAAAGTGGAGAGCAATGGTCTCCCATAACTGATCCAGTGAGTATTGCTGATACTGCCAAAGGTAAAGGAACACCTAAAGCAAGGGCTAATGGAACAGCTATGGGTACCGCAATAGCCATGGTCCCCCAGGAAGTACCGGTAGCAAAGGAAATCAGGTTACAGATTAAAAACATAACCATAGGTAATAAAAGCGGTGAAATTACTCCTTTAGCAGCATCTACTATATAAGGAGCAGTCCCTATATCACTGCAAACATCACCGATTGACCAGGCAGAAAGTAAGATCAAGTTAGCTAAAACCATCATTTTAGCTCCATCAATAAATGCATCCATCATATCGGCTAAGGTTCCGATACCTTGAGCTTTATACATAATTATGGCAATAATTACTGCAAAAGAAGCTCCCCATAAAAGAGCAGTCATAGCATCAGCATCAGAAATTGCGGCAGTAAATGATTCAGCGGAAGTTCCTCCCCCAGTCCACCACATTCCAAACATACTAATTCCTACTAGAACTACGAGAGGCACAACCATATTCATAGTCTTCTGAGGAACATTTTCTAACATTCTTAATTGACTACTACCAGAAAGCGGGGTTGCTCCATCCCGGAAGACTTTACCAGTAGTCCTTGTACGGTATTCAGCTTTTAACATAGGACCATAATCCCTTCCGGATAAGGCAATGGCCAGAACCAATATTATAGCAAAGATGCTATAAAAGCTATAAGGTATAGAATGTAAAAAAATAGAATAGGGAGTCATAGCAACTGAAGTGCCTTCAATAGCATCACCGATAAGCCCTACCTCATAACCAACCCAAGTAGAAATCAGAGCTATAGAGGCTACTGGGGCAGCGGTAGAATCTACAATATAAGAAAATTTTTCTCGAGACATACGCAACTTATCAGATACTGCCCTAAAGGCATTTCCCACCACAGCAGTATTGGCATAGTCATCAAAGAAAATGACTAATCCGAATAACCAGGCAGCAACTTGTCCACCACGAGCAGTCTTTACTTTATTAGTAACACTCTTAACAAAGGCTTGGGCTCCACCAGAAAGATAGATTAACCCAATAAGCCCCCCAACCATAAAGTCAAATAGTAAGATAGTAGCATTCCAACTATCTGCTGCATTCCCTACAATATAACCCAAGGTTTTAGTAACCCCGCTTATGGGATTCCACCCTATTAAGATAGTGGCTCCTACCCATACACCGATAAACAGAGAAGCTAAAACTTGTTTAGTTAAAAAACAAAGAACAATAGCCACTAATGGTGGCAATAAAGATAAGAAACCGTAATTTTTTGCTACTTCTTCTTCAGCAGCCAAAGCCATTCCGGATAATATAAAGAACATAAATATCATCAAAGTCAATAATAATAAACCCTTATACTTGTTCCAGTGATACATTTTTTAATTCACCCTCCTTAATTTAAAAAATAAAATTTTTTCAAAACTTAATTACAGCTGATTTGTTGAGTATTTTTAACCCTTACATATCACCCCCTGTCTTTAATTTTTTGACTCAAGACTTCTTCTAAATTTGGCCTGCCAATCTCTTGAAGTTCATATTTTACTCTGATCGATTTCTTGTTAATCTTAATAATTCGGGATAAATCAATAGGAGTACCAATAATTACTATATCACAATCAACAGCATTTATGGTATCTTCCAGTTCCTGAATCTGTTTTTTACCATATCCCATTGCCGGTAGCAGTGTCCCTATCCCGGGATATTTTGTATAGGTATCTTTGATGGTGCCAATGGTATAAGGACGGGGATCTATAATCTCTTTTGCCCCATATTTTTGAGCAGCCACCACCCCTGCACCATATTTCATCTCACCATGAGTTAAAGTTGGACCATCTTCAACTACCAAAACTTTTTTACCTCTAATAAGTTCTGGATGGTCTATAGTGAGAGGAGAAGCAGCATCTACTACCACCGCATTTGGTGCTAACTTATAAATATTCTCTCTAAGTAAATTTATTTTATCCGGATAAGCAGTATCTATTTTATTAATTACTGCAACATCTGCCATCCTGAGGTTAGCTTCTCCAGGATAATAAGTCATCTCATGACCAGCTCGATGAGGGTCAGTGACTACAATATGTAAATCCGGCTTATAAAAAGGCAGGTCGTTATTTCCTCCATCCCAGACAATTATATCTACATCTTTTTCTGCTCTAGTTAATATTTCTTGATAATCTACTCCAGCGTAAAGGATGTTACCTCTATCCAGATGGGGTTCATATTCTTCTCTTTCTTCAATAGTACAATTATAACGATCTAAATCAGCATAAGTCTCATATCTTTGCCAGATTTGTTTTTTAAGATCACCATAGGGCATAGGATGCCTTATTACAGCTATTTTATATCCTTTCTTTTTCAATATATCTGTTACTTTGCGAGTGGTTTGACTCTTGCCACAGCCAGTTCTCACCGCGCATATAGATACCACAGGAAGTTTAGATTTTAACATAGTACTCTTGGGTCCCATTAATCTAAAATCTGACCCATTAGCTAAAACTATTGAGGCCTTATCCATAACATACTGATGAGGAAGATCGCTATAAGCAAAAATTACCTGATCTATTTGGTTTTTTTTAATTAAATCAGGTAATTCTTCTTCTGGATATATAGGTATGCCTTCAGGGTATAAAGAACCAGAAAGTTCAACAGGATATTTTCTACCTGCAATATCAGGTATTTGAGTAGCGGTAAAGGCAACCACCTCATAATTTTGATTATTTCTAAAGTATACATTAAAATTATGAAAATCTCTTCCAGCAGCTCCCATGATGATGACTTTAATTTTATTCACTAAAAAAACCTCCTCTTAATATTATTACTTATTCGACAAAACTTTTCAAATTCCTCTTTTTTTATTTATTTTTTTTAAATTTTTTTTAAATTTTACCTATTGCCCTCTCCAACACGTCTAAAGCCTCATCTAACTGTTCATCAGTAATCTCTAAAGAGACTAACATCCTAAGAAGGTTTTTATTGATTCCGGCAGTGGCAATAAATACTCCGTTCTTTATGCATTCCTGAACAATCTGGGCTGTTTCCTGAGCAGCCGGTTCCTTGGTCTTTTGGTCTTTTACCAATTCTATAGCCCTCATCGCACCTATACCCCGAATCTCTCCTATTAAGGGATGGCTGTCTTTCATTTGAAGGAAGCGTTCTTTCAATCTTTCTCCAATCTTTAGTGCTCTGTCTAAGAGATTTTCTTCTTCAATAATATTTATCACCTCCAGGGCTGCCCGGCAGGCTAGCGGGTTACCTACATAGGTTCCACCGATACATCCTCCGGGGAGAGAATCGGTAATCTCTTTTTTAGCAATTACTGCTGAAAGGGGCAGGCCGGCAGCTAAAGATTTAGCCAGGCAGATTATGTCTGGTTCTACTCTCCAATTCTCTATGGCATAAAACTTTCCAGTTCGGCCTATACCACTTTGAATCTCATCGGTTATGAGTAACATACCGTATTTATCGGTCAGTTTTCTCAAGTATTCTAAAAATCCCTCCTGGGGGACATTAAACCCTCCTTCTCCCTGGATGGGTTCAATCACTATAGCAGCAACAGAGTCAGGGGTTACAGTATTTACAAGTATCTTTTCAAAATCCTCAATTTTTACCATAGGATGAGAAAGACTGGGAAAAGGCAGCCGGTATATCTCGGGGGCAAAGGGTCCGAAGTGGTACTTGTAAGGCATAGCCTTATGAGTCATAGTCATAGTTAGAAGAGTGCGGCCATGGAAGGCATTTTCAAAGACGATGATCGCCGGTCTTTTGGTATAGGCCCGGGCAATCTTTACCGCATTTTCTACTGCTTCTGCACCGGAGTTAAAAAAGGCAGCTGCTTTGGGGGTATCACCGGGAGCCAACTTTACCAGTTTCTCGGCTAATTCTACCAGAGATTCATAGGGAACAACTGTAAAATCGGTATGCAGATACTTTTCTGCCTGGTCTTTAACTGCAGCTACCACTTTCTTATGGGTATGCCCTACGGCCAGACACCCCCAACCACCGGTAAGGTCGATAAACTGATTACCATCTACATCGGTTACTAAGGCTCCCTCACCGTGGGCAATATAACAGGGAGAAAGGGAACTGCCCATAGGTTTGGCGATATATTTTTCTCTTCTTTGGGCTATTTCCTGGGACTTTGGCCCGGGTAAACTGGTTTTAAGGGAAATGAATTTGCTCATATAGTTGTGTCTCCTTTAATTTAAATTTTAAATTAGTCGAAAGTGAATAGTAATTCGTATCGAGTATTGCGTTTTTTATAAAGATCTTCCAGTCTGTATTGGCCACCCGGTAACCCACTACAAAAAGACACGGCACGCCGTGCCTCTACTATATTAGCAAAAAACCATAATTCAAAACTTTTTTCGTATAAAGTATTGCTTTTTAAGTAGAGGTCGGATTTATCTGACCCGTTTTCACGAGGACAGGCCCCTACAGAACAAGGAAATTCCTATACAATTAAAGTATCTTCTAGTATCTTATTATATCTTCCTAGAAACCTCAAGTATATTTATCTTTCT
>JAHIPR010000205.1 GCA_018903015.1 bacterium | reverse complement strand
GCAATAGCAAAACCAAACTCTCCTTTGGCAGTCTCTAAGGCAATGGCAGTGGTCATAACCCGAGTAGAACCTTTTATATTTCCTCCTAACATCATAGCAGCCCCAACCTCAGCAATTACTCTTCCAAATCCAGTAATTACCGCAGCTAACACTGCATAACGGGCTTCTTTAATCACCGTCCAGGCAGATTGGGCTTCGGTTGCTCCCAGAGTCAATGCGGTATTCCTGACTCTTTTATCAATTCCCTGTACTGCCGAATGAGTGAGAGCAATAATTATAGGGACAGCCAATATAAACTGTCCAATAATCATAGCTAAAGGAGTATATAATAGACCAAAGATTCCCAGTGGTCCTCTTCGAGAAATTAAAGAATAAACAATCAGTCCGATCACTACTGTTGGTAAGGCCAATAGAGTATTTACTAAAGATACACTAAATCTTTTTCCCCAATAATCTTTTACCGCCATTAAAAATCCTAAATATACTCCTAATAATGAGGCTAAAATAACAGCGGTTAATGATACTCTTAATGAAAGTAAGACAATACTAAATATTTCACTATCTAAAGTAAAGATTAATTGAAAAGCCTTTTGTATTCCTTCAACAATAAAATCCAAAATATCACCTCAGGTAATAAATTTGTATCGAGTACCGAGTATCGCGTGAAGAGGAATAGTTAACTAAGTACTAACAACTATTCACTATTCACTATTTAATTGCCACGGGATAGAAAAGTTTTTCTCCTGCTATCTTATATTCTCCAATTATTTTTTGTCCTTCCACAGAAGTAACCCAAGCTATTAACTGCATTGCTTCCATATATTTAACCTGAGAATAAAGTGCTGGATTAACTGCGATTATACTATAAGGATTAAAGAGTAGAGGATCTCCTTCATAAAGGACATCTAATTCCATCTTATTTTTATAGGCCAAAAAGGTTCCTCTGTCGCAAAGAACATAGGCTTGTTTTTCATTGGCAATTTGTAACGTTGCACCCATCCCTTGACCTGCTTCCATATACCACTTCTCTGGTTTAATATCTGCAATTTGCCATATAATTTTTTCTTTTACATCAGTTCCGGAAGCATCTCCTCGAGATACAAAAAAAGCTTGTTGGTTAGCTATATTGGTAAAAGCAGACACTACATTTTTCATGCCTTTAATTTTTGCCGGATCATTAGCTGGTCCAAGAACAATAAAATCGTTATACATTACATCTCTGCGGTTTACTCCATATCCATCCCTAACAAATTTATCTTCCCCATCCGGATCATGTGTAAGTATTATATCTACATCTCCATTTTCCCCCAACTTAATAGCTGCCCCTGTTCCTACAGCAATAACATCTACTTTGATATTAAATAATTCCTCAAAAGGTGGGAGAAGTTTATTTAATAAGCCTGAATTTTCTGTACTGGTAGTAGTAGCTAATTTTAGGTGAATTGGTTCAGCATAAACCGTACCGATCAATAATAAACTAATACTTAATATAAATATCACTCGAAAAATAATGTTTTTTTTCATTTTATTAATATATCCCTTTCTATTCTACCATTTTATTTTTTAGATACTAAACAAAAAAACCAACACTGTGTCCGGTGTTGGTTTACAAGTTTAACTCGTAACATCAGTCCTCCTTTCCAAACACGGGAGGAATAAGAGTTTTCTCTCATTCCTTATCGGCTAATCCACCATCGTTTTCACCTTAGGTGTGATAGCTCGGAGAATATTTTTTTATAAAAGAACAATAAATAAGAAATATTTTCATACATTATAATATTTTTTCTTTATTTAAGCAAGAATTTTTATATTAGTATCGAGTATCGCGTGTTGAAATACAGTAATAAGTAATATGTAATGAGTAATGTGTGATAAGGAAAGAGATGCGGACAGGATATTGTGGGAAAGATTAGATCGGGGAAGAACTAGTGTAGAGTGTATAGAAAAATAGTCGAAGTAGGGGCAGACCTTGTGTCTGCCCATCAGAAGCAAGAATTAAAAATAAAAAAGAGTTTAAATTTTAAAAATTAAATAACATATTAGTTTTCATAATTTTTGACATTGGGGGCAGATGAATGAGCTTCTACCTTCTATCCTTACAACTTCTATAGAATGTCCACACTTTAGGCAAGGTTCTCCTTTTCGGGCATAAACCTGTAACTTTTTTGCAAATTTTCCTTTTTCGCCATCCGTATCTCGATAAGCTTCATCGGCTACCGTACTCCCCCGAAGCTTAACTGCTTCAACCAATACCAGTTTAATCTGCTG
>JAHIPR010000204.1 GCA_018903015.1 bacterium | reverse complement strand
GTCAAAAAATCTTAATCCACTTACTATAGAAGAAGTGGCAGAAGAATGTAAAAATTGTGAAAAATGTCCTTTATATCTTTCTCGCACCAAGGTTGTTCCCGGGGAAGGAAATGCAAAATCTAAGGTAATGTTTATCGGAGAGGCACCAGGAGAAGATGAAGATCTTAAAGGTAAACCCTTTGTGGGCAAAGCAGGACAACTTTTGACTAAAATTCTGCAATCAGTTGATATAAAAAGAGAAGATATATTTATAACTAATATGTTAAAATGCAGACCTCCGGGAAATCGTAATCCTTCTAAAAGCGAAATAGAAACTTGCTTGCCTTATTTGGAAACCCAGATCGCTTTAATCAATCCAAAAATTATCGTTACACTGGGCAATGTCCCCACTCAGCATCTTTTAGAAACCACTCAGGGGATCACTAAGCTTCGAGGTAAATGGCTTGATTGGATAGGCGAGATAAAAATATTTCCTATGTTTCATCCCAGCTACTTATTAAGAAACGAAGCAACTTTCCCCGGCAGCCCTAAAGACCTAACCTGGAAAGATATAAAAACTCTTAAAAAAGCTATTGATGAACTTTAAATCTAATTATTTTCCCAATTAAAGATTAAAACAATTATTTAAGGAATAAATTTAGATAAATTTAACAATATCTAAGTTTTATTGAATTTTCTTATGATATACCAGGGTTTGACCGGTTTAGCCATTTTTATTCTGATAATTTTTTTAGCATGGGGGGCAACTTCGATTTCTTCCCCTTCTTCATCCCACATTTTCTCGATTTTTTGGGTGAAAAAATCATCATCCGAACCAAATATTTCAATTTCATCTCCTACAAATATCCTGTTTTTCTGTTCTATAGTAGCTATCTGATTGTTTGAATTATAATCAAGTATCAATGAGGAGATTTTTTTATTATTTCTTTTATCTCCTCTAAAGATAATTCTCGAGCCAGAATTATTCTTCTAACCCCCTGTTCATACCAAAAATTCACCGCTGCATAATTAGTAGTATTTGTCTGGGTACTTAAATGAATCTCCATCTCCGGGATAATATTCTTAACTATCTCAAGTACCCCCGGATCTGAAATTATTACTGCGTCTAAACCCAAATCCTTTAATTTGGCTACATATTCGGGCAATCCTACTAAATCTTCATTATGAGGTATTATATTAAGAGTCAGATAAATCCTCTTCCCTCTATCATGTGCAAACTTTATCCCTTCTGTTAATTGCTTTAGAGTAAAATTTTTTGCTCCCGCTCTTAATCCAAAATTCTCGCCGCCTAAATATACGGCATCTGCTCCATAAATAACCGCAATCTTTAATTTTTCCAAATTACCAGCCGGGGCCAATAACTCCGGTCTTTTCATATTTTATCTCCTCTTAATTGAAGTAATTTTGCTATTAATTTGTCATTTTACTTTTAAATTTTTAAAAATATATTATAATGATAACATAATTTTGATCAATTAACTTAATAGGCCGGGGAGGAGGGCAGAAAAATGAAGGTAAAAAATCTTTTAAATAATTTAGATAAAATTGCCCCTTTTTTCTTACAGGAAAGTTTTGATAATAGTGGTATTCAATTTGCCGACATTGATGCCCCTGTAACAAAAATTTTACTATCCTTAGATGTAACTCAAGGTATCTTGAATGAGGCTATAGAAAATAAGGTAAATTTAATTATTGCCCATCATCCCCTTCTCTTTTCTCCTTTAAAACAGATTACCAAGCAAAAAAATCCCTTACTCTATCAGGTCATCACCGGTCAAATCAATCTTTTGGCAATGCATACCAACTACGACCTTGCCGAAAGCGGGTTAAATGATTATGTAGCCAATTTATTAGGGATAAAGAAAATTTCTCCTTTGCAGGATAGTTCAGAAAAGATTTTTAAATTTGCGGTATATGTACCTACACAATATGCTGATAAAGTTAGCCAGTCAATCTTTAAGGCAGGAGCAGGGAAAATTGGCAAGTACACTGAAACATCTTTTAATATTAGCGGAAAAGGGACTTTTAAACCCATGGAAGGGACTAATCCGTTTATCGGAAAAATAGGGGAAAAAGAAACAGTCCAAGAGATAAAAATAGAGACCGTGGTAGCAGAAAGAGATTTGGAATCAGTTGTACAGGCAATAAAAGATACTCATCCCTACGAGGAACCGGCTTTTGATATATACGAACTTAAAACAAAAGCTTCGTATGGGATAGGCATATTCGGAGAGATAGATAAGGAAGTAGAAATTTCTAAATTCTCCCTGGAAGTGAAAAATCGGCTC
>JAHIPR010000203.1 GCA_018903015.1 bacterium | reverse complement strand
TACGACAATAAATTCCAAATACACATTTCATTAGCTTTCTACGCATTGACCACCCCCCCCTTTTTTTTTATCGAAGAAGCTAACTAAATTAAAACTTTCTTAAGAAAGTCATAAATGACCTCTGCTGTTTTCACTATAGTGTTTAATTCTACATATTCATCAGGACTATGATAATTTCTACCCTGAGGTCCAAAGATGTATGTTGGTAACTTAGCTCTTGAACCTAAATAGTTAAAATCTCCTACACTTGAAATATAAGCTATTTTCGCTTTATTACCAGTTGCTGATAATATACTTTCTTTTATCGCTTTAGTGTATGGATTACTTTCTGACACTACATAGGGTTGAAACCCAGCACATTCCGGATGAGGAGCATCTCTAAATTTAACAGAAGCACTGCCTTTTATGTTAGCCCTTTTAATTGCTTCTTCGACTTCTTTCCGAAGATAATTCCTATCTTCACCAATGGTTACATGTCTAAAAACCGAAAATGAAGCCCCATCGGGCACAGAAAGCGGAGCACCTCCACCTTCAATTTCTATTACGCAGATAGAACCTTTACCTAATTTTTCATGTGATTTCAGATTAGATTTTTCTAATTCAAGTAAGACTTTAGAAGCCTCGCTAATAGCATTAATGCCTTTCTCCGGATTGGCTCCATGAACACTTTTCCCTCTTAGAGTAACAGTATATTTCCATCCGCCACGCGCTCCCAAACAAAGACAAGGAAAATCTATACCAACAAAACCTGCAGTCGGTTCTGTGACAACGGCAACATCAGCATTATTAATTACACCATCTAAAATTAGAGCATCAGTACCTAATCCATAGGGCCCTTCCTCATCACTTACTAAGGTATACAATATTTCTCCATTAAACCGATCAACAGTATTAGCAAAGGCCTCTACTGCTAACATAATAGCAGTTACCCCACCTTTCATATCAAGGGTTCCCAGACCGTACATCTTGTCCTCTTCAATTTCAGCACCAAGAGGACCTTTTATCCAACCTTTACAAATTTGTACTGTATCTAAATGCCCATTCAATAATATAGTAGGACCTTCATCCTGGCCTTTAAGTCTTCCTATAACATTTTTCCCCTGAAAATTAGTAATTTTGTTTTCATAAAATTCATGATATTTAACCGGAAGATTTCTTTTCTGAAACCAATTATAAACATACTCCATAATTTCATCTTCATGAAAGAAAGGACTATATATCTTAACTAAATCAGTTAATAACTCTTCCACTCGTTTACGATTAATATATTTCTCATAAATAATACTACCCATTATAATCATCCTTCTTTAAGATTTTATTTTAAATTCCTCTGGTGTCTTTCTAAATTTTCTGGCTCCAAAGTCAGATCTATTCTATTTTTATTAAAAAGTTTAGTTAATCCTACCTTATCATCCAAATAAAGATATTTTTTACAATAATCACAATTTTCAGGGCATACGCTGCAATAACTTTTAGGTTGAGTATATGTTGCGATAACCCCTTCGTAATTACGAAGGATAACTTTTCTCTCGTTCATAGACATAAGATACTGAGGGTTCATTGGAATTTTGCCTCCACCACCCGGGGCGTCAATTATAAACTGAGGGACACATAGACCAGATGTATGACCTCTAAGATATTCGATTATCTCAATACCCTTACTTACTGATGTTCTAAAATGCCCTATACCTTGAGATAAATCACATTGATAGAGATAATAGGGTTTAACTCTAACTTTAACGAGTTTATGGACTAATTTTTTCATAATTAACGGACAATCATTAACCCCTTTCAAAAGGACGCTCTGATTGCCCAAAGGGAAGCCCGCATCTGCTAATTTCTCACACGCCTCTCTTGACACTGAAGTAATTTCTTTAGGATGATTAAAGTGGGTATTAATATACAAAGGCTGATATTTTTTTAGCATTTCTATTAACTCTGGTGTTATCCTCTGGGGTAAAGTTACCGGAACAGCAGTACCTATGCGAATAATCTCTACATGAGGTATCTCATACACTTTTTTAATAATATCCTCTAACCTTTTGGTAGACAAAGTAAGAGGATCTCCTCCCGATAAAAGAACATCTCTGATTTGTGGAGTGCTCTTGATATATTCTATACCCATCTCTATCTGCTTTTCAGGCATGATTTTGTCTGTCTCTCCTGCATGTCTTCTGCGTGTACAGTGACGACAATACAAACCACATTGATCTGTTACTATAAAAAGTACTCTATCCGGGTATCTATGAGTAATACCAGGTACGGGAGAATCAATATCCTCATGAAGAGGATCTTCCATGTCCTCCTTGCTAACTTCTATTTCTTTTGCTGTGGCAATTGCTCTTTTCCAACAAGGGTCTTCTCTATCATCAGGATCTATCAAGGTTGCATAATAAGGCGTTATGGCTATCCTAAGATAT
>JAHIPR010000202.1 GCA_018903015.1 bacterium | reverse complement strand
CATCCGGCAATGAAGCATGCAATAGGGCCTCGAAGGGAAATAGGTTTTCGCACCATATTTAATCTGCTTGGTCCCCTTACAAATCCAGCGGGGGTGAAACGGCAGATATTAGGAGTTTATGATCCTGATATTACTGAATTGATCGCTGGCGTGTTAAAGAGACTTGGTGCTCAAAATGCGATGGTAGTATGTGGAGAAGGTGGAATAGATGAAATATCTATTACTGGTTTTACAAAAATTACTCAAATTAAAAACAGAGAGATAACGACTTATTATGTTAGACCAGAGGACTTAGGCCTTTGCAGATATGAATTAAAAGACATTAAAGGAGGAGATGCCAAAGTTAATGCCGAAATTACTTTAAATATCCTAAGAGGAAAAGATGGTCCTCAACGGCTAATAGTCATTGTTAACGCTGCAGCAGCATTAATAGTAGGGGGTATGGCTAAGGATATGAGAGATGGAATAAAAATAGCGGCAGAAACTATTGATTCAGGAATGGCTTTAAAAAAATTAGAGGGTTTAAGAGAATATACCAAGAGGTTGATTTGATGAATATGTTAAAAGAGATTATAAAACAAAAACAAGAGGAAATAAGAAAAGATAAAAAGAATTTTCCTTTTAAATTTTTACTTCAATTGATAGATGAAGGGTTACCACCTACTCGAGGTTTTTTTCGAAAACTAAATTCTTCTTCCACTATATCAGTAATTGCAGAGCTTAAATTTGCTTCTCCCTCGAAAGGAATAATTAGCGATAAGAAAAAAAATTTAGAAAAAATTATTCAAATTTACACAGCCAATGGGGCTTCGGCTATTTCAGTTTTAACTGAGAAAAATTTTTTTGAGGGAGATCCGGATTACATTCGACAAGCAAAAAGAGTAACTGATTTACCAATTTTACGAAAAGATTTTGTTTTAGATGAATATCAAATTTTTCAGTCTCGTTGTTTGGGGGCTGATGCCATATTGCTTATTGCTCGCCTTTTAGATGAGCCGACCTTAATGCGTTTTCAAAAGATAGCTTCCTCTTTAGGGGTGGATTGTTTAGTGGAAGTGCATAATAAAGAAGAGCTAATAAAAGCTACAACAGCTGGGTCAAAGATTATAGGAATTAATAATCGCAATTTAATGGATTTTTCTATTGATTTATCTGTTACAACCAGGTTGAGTTCTCTGGTGCCTCAGGATTGTTTATTGGTTAGCGAAAGTGGGATCAAATGTCACGAAGATATAAGAAGGTTAAGTCTATACGGAATAGATGCGATATTGGTTGGAGAGATTTTGATGACTGCTCATAACCCTGGCGATAAATTGCAAAAACTGACAGGAGTAGAAAAAAAGAAAAGGGAAAAGCAGATATATGTTGGTTAAAATTTGCGGAATAAAAGACATAGAGAATGCCTTGGTGGCAGTGGAAAATGGGGCAGATGCTTTAGGTTTTGTTTTTGCTCCAAGTTCCCGACAGCTTACTCCGGAGAAGGCAAAAAAAATTATGGATACTATTCCTGCGGGCGTGTTACGAGTGGGGGTTTTTGTGGATGCTCCAATTTCTTTAGTAAATGAAATCGCAGAATATTGCCCCTTAACGATTATTCAATTACATGGTAACGAAAGTGTAGATTACTGTCGACAGTTTAAAAAGCCGGTAATAAAAGCAATTAGAGTAGGAGAGAAGGGAAATTTTTATCCTGCCCCGGAACTATATAAGGGAACGGTGAAGGCCTTTTTAGCAGATACATATCAACCACACAAAAGTGGAGGGACCGGGTTACCCTTTCCCTGGAGAGAGGTGGATAATATTAGAAAATACGGTCCGGTAATTTTAGCTGGGGGTCTTAACTCATATAATGTTTATCAAGCCCTTAACATTGCCAGACCTGATGGAGTAGATGTAAGTAGTGGAGTGGAAACAGATGGTCGTAAAGATAGTAAAAAAATAAAAAGGTTTATCAAGGAAGTAAAGAGGTGGGAAAATGAGAAAGATATTACCCGATCAAAGAGGATATTTCGCTGAATTTGGCGGAAAATACGTGCCAGAGATTTTAATGCCAGCCCTATCCGAACTTGAAATTGCTTATCAGGAGGCAAGGGGAGACGAAGATTTTCAGAGGGACCTACAATATT
>JAHIPR010000201.1 GCA_018903015.1 bacterium | reverse complement strand
TAATATTAGGTGAAATAATGGTTACGGAAAAAGAAATTATTGATAGTATTAAAAAAAATATAGGAAATCTGTTTGAATCTACTGATTTTATCAAAGTAAATAGTATAAAGTCAGAAGTTAAAAATCTATTCCCTGACCAGCGGGTTCAACCTGATTTAATTGTAGAAGTAAAGACTAAAGATAAAAAGAAGTATTTTATCGTTTTTGAAGTTAAATCGGCAGGACAACCACGTTATACAAGAATGGCGGTAAATCAACTAAAATACATTGTTAGTAATAGAAAAAACTATTATGGCGTATTTGCTGCGACCTTTATCTCTGAAGAATCTAAACAGATTTGCAGTGAAAATGGTATTGGTTTTATAGACCTTGCCGGGAACTGTCTTTTTAAATTTGATAATGTTTATATAAGCATTGAGGGACGTCCCAATCTCTACCCTAACACTAGACCATTAAAATCAATTTTCTCTACCAAATCCACTCGTATGTTAAGAGTCTTCCTATGTAATCCAAAAAAGGAATGGTTTGTAAAGGATATTGCAAAAGAGGCAAATATCAGTCTCGGACAGGCATCTAATATTAAGCAACGACTCTTGGAATTCGAATTTATTGCAGAAACAGGTAGTGGAAAGAATTCGAAAATCAAACTAAAGAAAGCAGAACCATTATTAGGGAAATGGTCTAATAATTACAGCTACCGAAAGAATAAAATAAGAAATTTTTACTCAATGGATGATGTAGAGGTTTTAGAAAAAAAATTGATCGATTATTTTAAAAAAAACCAAATATCATATGCATTTACTCTAACATCCGGGGCATCGAGGGTGGCTCCCTTTTTAAGATATAAAAGAATATTTACCTATGTGAGCAATAATATTGATCGGATAGCGAAGGATCTAAATTTTAAAGAAGTATCCACAGGCCCGAATATCTCCTTCATCGAACCTTACGACGAAGGAGTATTCTATTATTTACAGGAAGTTAATGGTGTAAAAGTTGTTTCCGATATCCAGCTATATTTAGACCTCCAAAGTTATATGGAACGCGGAGAAGAAGCAGCAAAGTTTCTTCTAGAAAAAAGGTTAAGAAAACAATGGTAATAAGATACGATTATGGTAAAAAAGAAGTTGATGCCTGTTTGTCAGTGCTTGTAGAACTTATGACTATTCTGGGAGAGTTTCGGGATAACATAGTATTGTTAGGCGGTTGGATTCCATACTTTCTAATGGAAAAAAACCGACATGAACATGTAGGTAGTCTTGATATTGATATTGCATTAGATTTTCAAAAAATATCCGGTGATACCTATAAAACAATTCTGCAAATATTAAAAAGTAGAGGTTACGAAGAAGGAAAACAGCCTTTCATTTTTTATCGAACAATTCCAACTGAAAATGGTGGAAATATTATCGTAGAGGTAGATTTACTTACTGGTGAATATGGTGGAACTGGCAAATCTCATCGTACTCAGTCAATTCAAGATGTAAGAGCAAGAAAGGCAAGAGGTTGTGATTTAGCTTTTAAACAAAATTGCCTTTTAAAAATTTCTGCCAATATGCCAGATGGTGCATTAAATGAGGTAAATATTAAAATTGCTACCATTATACCTTTTTTGGTAATGAAGGGAATGTGTATGTGGGATCGATATAAAGAAAAAGATGCTTATGACATTTACTTTACAATTTTACACTATCCGGGTGGTATTAACGAATTAGTTAGAGTCTTTCAACCTTTTAAATCCAATAAACTTGTGCGTGAAGGTCTTGGTAAAATTAAAGCGAAATTTAAAGATATAAATGCTCCCGGGCCTGTTTGGTTAATAAATTTTGAGGACATTGATGATGAAGAAGAAAAGGAAAGAGTTAAAAGAGACGCCTATGAAAGAGTTAATGCTTTTTTAGACACCCTTGGAATAGAAGAGTTCAAAGAAGGATAAAAGAGGGCGTCCCCTTGACACCTTCAACATAACAAAGTTTAGGTTGTGTGACAGGGGATAGTTTTATGCCTCAAGAATTCGGTGCGAAAAGGATTATTGATATATGAAGAAAAAAGCAAGAAGAATTGATAGTAAATCATCAAGAACAGCAGACTATACTGTATGTATAGAGCTGCGTCATATCTTGAAAAAAATGAATTATATAAATCAGAAGACTATATCGCGCCAAGATTACTACGAGGACTGATTAAATTTCCTGTAAAACACAAACTTATCAATTATAATTGGATATT
>JAHIPR010000200.1 GCA_018903015.1 bacterium | reverse complement strand
TCAATATAACTTCCAGCTATTACCAACTTTCTGCAAATCATAATAAATATATTTGTTATCATTTTCATAATAACCACAATAAGTTATTAAATAAGTGTAATAACAATAAGCCTGGCTATAATTCCCACTAATAGATACATCATAAATCTTTACTACGGCATTGATAGTTATGGTATTACAATAGGTATGTATGGTATTAGCTAAATCTTCCATTTGACAAATGGCATAATATATATCCGACCCATAAATACAATAACCTTTGGCCTTACTCCAATTCTGATCATTTAAGGCTAAATAATATTCGTTTATAACACTTTTTATTTTAGCCTCATCATTAGCAGGAGTTACTATTCCACTACTACCACAACCTACTAAAAATATAGCTAATATCAAAACCAAACCTACAAAAAAATATTTTCTTTTCATAATTTAAACCCCCTTCTTAAATATTTTCTTAATAAAATCTTTTATCTTTTGTCCCCTGGCCTGTCTTTGTCTTTCCTGTCCGGCCTGTCTTTGTCTTTATTCTCTACCTCATTTATTGTTTCGGCCTTCAATGTTTTACCTTCTACTTTTAACTAAAATCTATAATTTGAATAGTCTGGATCCATATCTTTTTTAATAGTTTTTTCAAGATTACTTGGCCTGATTTTAAATTCATTTAGAAGTCCTTCAAGATTAAATATTATGTTATGTAATATTGATTCATTATTCATACTCAATCTGCAATTAATAACACCTGATAGCTTTTTTTCTCCAATTTTATAAGCATAAACTAATCTGGCAAGTATTCTAATATGTTTTCTGGCTTTTGGAGTTAAAAACAATATCAAAATACTATTAGTAATTCTTGATATTAATAGAATTACTATAAATGTAAACACCGCTAATAAAAATAAATAATAAACAAATTTAACGATATACATTTAAATCTCCTTTCTTTTAGAGGTTCTGGACATATTACCCCTTAAATAATCGGTTAAAAAACCCCCTTATCTTTTGCCCCCTGTCCTGTCTTGTCTTGTCTTGCCTGTCCTCTCTGTCTTTGTCTTTATTCTCTACCTCGTTTATTGTTTCGGCCTTCTCTGTCTTTCCTTCTAACATCAAAACCTTATTAGCTAAACCCCTAAGTAATATATTGGTTTCCCGGCTTCTCTCAATTAACTGATCTATCTTTCCGGATAAACTTTTAATCTGTTTGTCCTTAATGGTAAGCTGATCCCGGAGTATGTTAATAACCTCGCTGTCCTGTCTTATGGCTTGTCTTGTGTCCCCTCTTATGTCCTGCCTTATTTTATCCGTTCCAGGTATCTTTAAGCTCTCTAAATCAGCCTGGCTAAATCTATATTGAATCGTCCCTCTATCACTTTTAACTTTTTCCGGATTGATTAAACCTTTCCTAATATACCTTGATAAAGTTCTTTCACTTTTCCCTAGTATCTTGCAGGCCTCAATAAATGTAATATCGCTTTTTATAACCTCTTTATTTTTCATTTTACTTTGCTACTTCCCACCCATTCGAGGACCATACTTCGCCCTTACCCGTTATTCTGTGTATTCTAAAAGGTATCTTTGAACTTGAATCTACAAAATATTTTTTATAATATGGGTAACCACCACCAATATACTTGTAAGGCGTTGGCCAAACATAGATCACAAACAAGATTACTAATACGGTTAGAATTATTTTTATAATATTATTTATTCCAACTGTTGCCGAGCTTTATTTCTTCGTATTCCTAAACTCCAACTTTCCATTGCAAACCATATCCGTTCTTCTTCTTTGCTTAACAATAATTCAAAATTATAATTGTCTACAAGTTTTACTTTATGCCTTAAAAAAATGCCCCCATCATCGCTTTTGATAATTGAATAATCATAGAGTCTATTATCAAATTCTTCATGCATAGCGGACAAATAATCTGCCCTAGCACCAACCCAGCCCGGATTTCCAACTTGGCTATTAAAAGCGTCTATAAGTTCTTTATCACTCTTCTTTTTAAACCACTCTAAATCTTTTTCTTTTCTCTCTTTCATTTTACCCCCTTTTAATTTCTCTTTTTTTATCCCTAAATAGTAAATATTCAAAAAGACAGCAGGAAGCTGAATAAACAAGCCACACATACCAGGTCTTTTCCCAGTCAAAAGGATTGTTAGTATACCTAATGCTTGTTAAATGTTTATAACTGCTGTCAGTATACGAATGACTGCTAACCCCCACGCTATTTGCAATTACTAAAGCAATGAAGAAAAAAATTATTGGAACAAAAATTGCCAAAATTAATTTCTGTGTTTTATTCACTTTTTAAAATCCTCCTTTAATTGTTTCAAAATCTTATAGGATATTTCTAAAAAGGATCATGGACAATATTTTTTTACGTCTTACT
>JAHIPR010000022.1 GCA_018903015.1 bacterium | reverse complement strand
TCGGTTAGAGTTACTATTCCCACTAATTTCCCATCTCGCAAGACAGGAAGCCTTTGAATTTTATTTCTAATTAGTAAATCCGCTGCTAAAACTTCGTTGTCATCTTCATCGATAGTAACAATATTCTTTCTCATAAATTCTTCAATTGGATGTTGAGAATATTCTTTTAAACTTTTAGATAATTGTATAAATTCAGAAAGAATAGAACCACTATTTATAATTCCTAAATAATTCGGTAGAGTAGCTCTAATTATGTCGTGTAGAGATATAAATCCAACAACCTCTTGATTATTGTTAACTACTGGAAGCCCGGTAATTTTATGTCTGGATAATATTCCTATTAAATCTGCCAGTTTACATGAGGCTAAAGCACTGGTAACATCCCGAATCATAATATCCTTTATTTTCAATCTTGAGTATCTCCTCTCAATATTTATCTTTATAGTCTCTTAACGTTCACATATTGAAGACATCTCTCTACTTCTTCCCTTGAACTAAATTCCTCTTCTTCTCTAAGAGCGCTGGCTAAAGCACAGGCCATAGAAAATTTTATTGCTTCCTCAAGATTTTTCCCCTCTTCGGTTAGGGCAATTGCAAATCCCGCAATCAAGGCATCGCCTGCTCCGATTAAATTTACGATTTCATGATAGTTAGTCTCTGCAAACCATATTTTATCTCGGGTAGCAATTATATCTTTTTCTTGTTCCAGAGAAATTACACCAATTTCTGCTCCTCTCTGTACAATTTCTTTTGCTGCATTAATCGCATCTTTTTCCTTATCAATTTTAATTCCAAAAACTCGATTGCTTTCTCGAAGGTCAGGTTTTGCTAAAAAGGGCCTTTTCTCTAAACCTTTTATAAATTGTTCTCCGGAAGTATTTAAAATAGTTTTTACCCCTCTTTCCTTAGCAATAGAAATTAAATCACCATATATATTTACAGAAATGCCTCGAGGCAAACTTCCAGAGAGTGTAACTACACTACATTGAGACATAACCCGATAAAAGATTGATTTTAGCATCTCTAAGTCATATTCTGTAATTTTAGGTCCTGCTTCACTTAATAAGGTATGCTGCCCTGCTTTTTTATCTGAAATAATCGTATTACTTCTAGTCTTCTCTTCGATGTGCCAAAAATTAGTAGTTATGCCCATTTCTCTTAGTTCTTCTTCTATCATTCTCCCTCTGCCGCCTCCTAAAAATCCGATAGCGATAGTTTCTCTGCCACATCCCCTAACAGCTTTGGATACATTTATCCCTTTACCACCAGAAGTGGTATGGACATTTAAAACTTTATTGTAATGATTTATTTTTAAATTATTAACCTCTAAAATTACATCTATTGCAGGGTTTAAGGTAACAGTACCTATCATATTTTATCCCTTCCTTTTTATTATACTAATTTTTTCGACATTTTTAAAATTATAACTTACTTAAATATATTTATCAATCTTTGCTCGTATTTCGTATATCGTATATGCTACTAGCGTACAGCGTTTAGCGTATAGTAATATAGCATCGCGTAAAGATTCTGATATTTTTTACTTTTTAGTTTAGACTTATTTTTATTCTAAATTCTGACTACTGGATTCTATATTTCTTACGATATACGATATACTATATACTAATTTGGCTTCTATCTCCTGAATTCTTACTCCATCTTTCCTAAACTATACGCTGTACGCTGTACGCTAATTTTAATCTACGCTATCCGCTGTGCGTTATTCAGTAAACGGTTTAAATAATTTAATTAAAATAACCCCACAAATAAAGCCGCCAATATGAGCAAACCAGGCCACCCCACCCTCTCCTGTTCTAACCGCTAAAGAAGATATACCATATAAAAATTGGTATATTATCCAAAAACCTAACACTACCACTGCGGGAATTTTAATTAATCTAATAAAAAAAACAAAAATAATCACCGTAGTAACTTTAGCTCGAGGATAAAGCAACAAATACGCACCTAATACGCCAGCTATTGCTCCACTTGCTCCAACCATTGGTACTCTAGAATCAGGATTAAAAAATATTTGTGTGAAAGCAGCGGCTATTCCACAAATAAGATAAAAGATTACAAATTTTTTTCTACCTAAATAATCCTCTATATTATTTCCAAATATCCATAAAAACAACATATTTCCTAATAAGTGAACAATACTGCCATGCATAAACATAGAGGAAAATATAGTTAAATAAATAGGTGATGGACCGGAAGGAAAAAGATCGACATGATGAGTAATTTCAAAAGGAAGCAATCCCATTGAATGGATAAATTCAGTGAACCTTTCACCTAAGGATACTTGATATAAAAATACCATTAAATTCAGTGTAATTAAAATTACTGTTATTAAGGGAAATTTTTTTGTTGGTACATCATCCCAAATAGGAAACATAAAAATAT
>JAHIPR010000199.1 GCA_018903015.1 bacterium | reverse complement strand
GAAATGAGAATTGATACCTTTGTTGCACAAGTAAAAGAGAGATATGAGAATAAAAAATATACAAAATCTCATTAAAAACAAAAGATAAATCAATCCCATAACTGCTGAAAGAAAGCCATGGAAACTGTTTTTCACCATTACTTCATTACCAAGTTACTCTTTCCTTGTTATTTCAACGAGCGGGGGAATCAACCCCTTTCTCTTATACATTTGATCATTCATATTTTATTTCCTATTTCTGGTTTTATTCCTAATTCTATAACTATTCACTATTCACTAATAAATTTTGCACTATAGCAAGCAACTATACGCTTGTAAACATCTTTTCTAAAATTTTTTCATAAAAAAGAAGGATTTATTAAATAAACGTAGTATAAAGCAAGTAGACAATAATTAAATTTAATATTCATGCTTAAATATTATTTTATATAAATAGTTATATATGTATTTTTTAATATTTTTAATATTATATTCTGTAAGAAAGTAACCGGAGAGACCTTTTTTTATGAAAAAGGAGCCGAAGGGGAAAAATACTAAAAGTATTAAAACTTTCAGGCAAAAGAACTATTGCCGGACAGAACTCTGGAAAGATTTATACAAAAACAGGGCACAGTTAAAAGCTAATTTGCTCTATAACTTGCCCTGTTTTTATATCATTATTTCATTTCTATTCAACTTTTCCCAACTCTACCTTCATTCCGGATAATTCTTTCTGCACTTCCGAAAAGTGAAGAAAACAATATTCTCGATTTTGCTGGTTTAAGCTGGTAATCGTATTATGTATCTCTTTGGTGTTTTCCAGTATCTGACGATAACCTTCTTTTTGTGCTGTTACGATTTCCTGCATAAACCTGTCGATGCGAAAGATTAAGAGTATCGATAAGGCGATAGGAAAGCCCTGATTAGCGATGATTTCAGTTAGATTGCGTATATCCATATTTTCCTCCTTTCTCAAAAAGTTAACCAAAGGTGCCAGGCACTTTTGGTTAACTTTTCTTATTCCCTCCACCTGGTTCTTTTAGTAGGTCGGACGTCCAGGTGCAGGAAGTTCTTCTTCTCATAAAACCCGATCCCTGCAAAATCTATATTCTCGCATATTTCTAAAAGTTCAATTAAGTTGATATCTTTTACCTTGATATCTGCTGCCAGTCCGATACAGTGGTAACTATTTTCTACTCCTCCAATCTGATGGTTATGTTTCGGACAGCGATAGCCGGAGGTGATATGGATCGGTTTTTCAATTATCTTTCTTAGTTTTTCTAATTTTTCTAAGAGAAGGGGATGAAGCATTATTCGCCTGCAGCAGGGACAGGCAAATTCGGATAAGTTGAAGTGTGAGGCGATAATGATATTATTAATTTCATTTAGCATCTGCATGGGAAATAACTCCTTTCAGTCGTTAGTTGATTTACCAATTAAAGTTGCAAGTATTTGGTAGCACCACGGCGTGCCGTGGTGAAAAAGAAGACACACGGCACGCCGTGTCCCTACAAAATCCCCCTCACCATTATGTATAGACAGGCGAGACGCCTGTCCTTCGGGAGGTTATTTGGTCATGAGTGACTGCTGGACAATTGTTTTATCCTTTATTAATTTTTTCTTCAGCAGGACATCATAAGTCTGCTGGTTAATCTTCCCCACATTGGCTTTCATTATGGTCTTTACTGCCTTCTCTTCACTCTTCCTTAAACTGATATTCTTATCTGCCAGTATCTCGATCAACTTCTTCCAGGCTATCTCCCATTTTTGATTGCCATTTCCTATCCCCAGCTCTTCTTCTGCCCAGAGCATGGCAGAGAGGATGGCCTCTTTAATGGTACTTGCTCTATCTTCTCCTAATTTGTTCTTTAGGAAGCTGTAAAAGATAGAGACGAGAGACAGCAGCAAGGCATTGAGTAAATATTTACTTAAAATTGTTTCTAACATAGAACAAGCTCCTTTCACTCGTTTGTTAATTTACCAATTAAAGTTGCAAGTATTTGGTAGCACCACGGCGTGCCGTGGTGAAAGGGTAGGGGGCGGATTCATCCGCCCCGTAATACCGGGCTCGATGAATCGAGCCCCTACCTTCGGATTAACTAAATAACCGCAAAAAGGGCATCAATCCCTTCGG
>JAHIPR010000198.1 GCA_018903015.1 bacterium | reverse complement strand
AGTTAACCAGTTTACCAGTTATCTGGTTTGCCAGTTCGTTAGTTAAAATAGTCGTTAGTCGTCAGTATTTAGTAAAGAAAAATAATTCACCCCCACCTTGATCCTCCCCCCTCAATTATGGGGAGGGAAGTAGAAATTACAGAAAAATTGCCGACCATATGGTTTTAATAATCACAAGTTGTAATTGTTCTTTTGGGATTGCTTCGTCATTACATTTCTCGCAATGACAGAAGGAGAAATTCGCGATGACGTTTTACTTTCTGGCGGTGAGGATATCGGGAAGTAAGCCGTCAGCTCCATATCCCTGAATGGAAAATATTCCTGAAGATAAGGCAATTTGAATTTCACCAGGAGTATCAGCACTTTCCGGAAACCAACCTGCCAAATTCATAGCGACTCCATTAAAGGGATTATGTAATTTAGCATTTATCGCAATGCCTACAGCACCATTACGATCAATATCGTCATCTGCAAGTTCTGCCTGGATTAAGGTTTGGACAGTTCCGGCATTAGCTTTGACAATGGCGTTTTTAGCTTTTTCCTGTTGATTTAGATAAAGTCTTAATCCCATTAATGATAACACGCCGATGATAGAAATTACTACTAATAGTTCGATTAGGGTAAAGCCTTTTGTGTTTTTCATTGGATATCCTTTTTATATATATTATTCCCAAATGGTAGAGTTTTTAGACAGGGTGTATCAAATTAGCAAAATTGCTAATTTGATAGAGGAAAGTAGTAATGGTTTTTCGGCTAAGTTGAAATAAAAAGACACGGCATCGCCGTGCCTCTACATTAAAATAATTGACAGGCGGGACGCCTGTCCTACGGTTTTATATATAATACGAGATCGTTTCGTCATTATATTCCTTGTAATGACAAGAAAATATATTCCCGCTTCCGCGGGAATTACATAAGAAAATATTATACAGTTTCGTAGACGTATATTTGGAAGTCTTCGCTGTTGAATTTTTGTAATTTAACACTGTTTACCGCTGGATTAATTACAAAAACCCTATCGTTATTATCTTTGGGGTCAATAGGATAGACAAAAAATCCTTTTCTATCCGGGTCATAGCTATGAGTGGTGCCATAGAAATTCTCGCCATCTTTGAAAATAATTACTATTTTTCGCTGACTGGGAATTCCTTTGGAAGAGTCGTCAAAGGTTCTTACTTTTTTATAATTTTTATCTCCTTTATAATCTTTTACAAAAAAGACTGCTTTAAGGGAAGATATTTCTATTTCTAAAATATCTTTACCGTATTCTTCGAGAGGATGCAGATGAAATATTTCTTTGTAGGGCCCAAAATCTGTTGACCAGCCTTTTACGATTTTTCCATCTTTAAATTTTACTACAATTTTGTTTGACATCACTTGTATGTTCCTTTCTGAATTTTAGATTTCAATTTTCTTCAGGCGAACGCTCTCTACTGCTGAATGAACTACAAAAATTCTTTCACTGTTATCTTTTGGGTCGACGGGATACATAAAGAATCCTACCTTGTATCTGCCATAGCTGTGACTGGTACCGTATAAATGTTCCCCATCTTTAAAATTAACAATTAACTTACGTTGGCTGGGAGTTATTTTAAGGTCAACGTTAAAGGTTCTAACTTTTTTATAATTTTTATCTCCGATAAAATCTTTTACAAAGAATACTGCTTTTAGAGAATCAAAATTAATTTCCATTCTCTCTTCTTCGCTATATTCAATAAGAGGGAAAAATATAAATGATTCTCTATCGAGTCTAAAATCTTCAACCCAGCCTTTTATAATTTCTCCATTTTGGTATTTCACTACAGCCTTTTTTTTGTGCATTTTATTTAGCTCCTAATGAGATTGCTTCGTCGCTTCGCTCCTCGCAATGACAGAAAAGGAAAAGGTTGCTCGCACAATAACATTTAAAATTTATTGCGGGCAGACACAAGGTCTGCCCCTACGTTGTGTCGCTTTCGAGTTCTTCTTTTAATGATTGAAGGGCTTTATTTTTTATTCGGGAAACCTGCCTTTGGGAAATTGCTAATTTTTTGGCTGTTTTGGTTTGATTCATGCCTTTGATAAAAATATAGTTAATTACTTTACGCTGTAAATTTTGTAATTTATTTAAAGCAAGCTCTAAGGCGATCAAATCTTCTATAGGTAGTTTAAAACTTTTATAGTGGTCATTCTTTATTTTTTCTAATACAGGATATTCGTTGCAATCATAACCGCGATTCTCCTGATCGATAGAAACCGTATGAACTACATCCCTTGCCTTTAATACCTCTTTAACTCCTTCTTCGGTAAGGTTAAACTCTTCTGCAATTTTTTTAAGGGAGGGTATCTGATTGGTTTCTTCTTTATAGTTTACCATATATTCGTCTATTTTCCTATTCAGTTCAACTATCCAGTGAGGAATTCTAATTGTCTGATGTTTGTCTCTGATATAATGCCTGATTTCTCCGGAGATAAACCAGGAGGCATAGGTTTCAAATTTCACTTTTCTTTGTTGATTATAAAGATTTAAAGCATTAATTAGACCAATATATCCCAGCTGTTCTAAATCTTCTAATGGTTCACCGGAATTTATAAATTTGTAGGCAATATTTTTTACCAAAGGTTTGAATTTTAAAATCTGTTCGTTAGTAATTTCTTTATGCATATCTAATTCCATAATAATACTCCCTACGCCCTTTAATCTCTTTCGATATCTTCTTTTAATTCTTTAAGGGCAGACACTTTTATTCGAGAAACCTGCCTTTGAGAAATGCCCAATTTACGAGCTATTTTTGTTTGAGTTAAATCTTTTTCGAAAATATTATAGATTACTTTTCGCTGTAATTTTTTTAATCTGCTAAAAGCAGTTTTTAAAGCAATAATATCTTCCATTGGTAGTTTAAATGTCTCATAATTTTTACTCTTTATTTTTTCTATTTTAGGATAGCTATCAGAACTATATTTTCTATTTTCCTGGTCAAGGGAAACAATTTGAACTGCCTCCCGAGCTTTTAGGATTTCTTTTATCCCTTCTTCAGTGAGGTTAAATTTTTTAGATATTTCAGAAAGTGATGGAAATTTATTATTTTCTTTTTTGTAGGAAATTATAAATTCGTCTATTTTTCTATTTAATTTTAGTATCCAGCTAGGAATTTTTATTACCTGGTGCTTGTCTCTGATGTAGTGACGGATTTCACCGGAGATAAGCCAGGTAGCATAGGTAATAAATTTTATTTCCCGGTTTTGATTGTAAAGATTTATAGCATTAATTAAGCCAATGTAACCAACTTGTTCTAAGTCTTCTAATGGCTCGCCAGAATTTTTAAATTTATAAGCGATACTCTTTACCAAGGGTTGGTATCCTGTAATTTGAGCATCGGTTATTTTTTGTGTACTAGCTGTTACGGTCATAATAGT
>JAHIPR010000197.1 GCA_018903015.1 bacterium | reverse complement strand
CCTAAAGAGAATAAAATATTATATAATAAAACAAATTAAATTTTAATTAAAAATATAAAGAATATTTATGATCAATAATAAATACCTCAGAATTTTTAAAAAAGGAGTGAAGTGTTTTGGATAAAAAACAAATGGTGACTGATTTAAATTTAAATACCGGTATTAATGATATATTTTTCTTAAAAAATATAGAGTTTAGAGTGAGAAGAGATAAAAAGACCATAGATATGTTCTTTAAAATTGCTGATAGGACCGGGGAAATTGAAGCCGTAAATTGGGATGTTTCTGATGATAAAGTGGAGAAATTAAGTAAGATTAAATTTGCTTGCGTTCAGGGGCAGATAACTAAAAAGAAAAGTGATGGAACCCTTCAGGCAACAGTTTCTTCTCTTACCGAAACCGCCCCCCTATATTTAGATTATTCAGATTATTTACCCCAATCAAAAGAAAATTTAGATGAATTAATGCAGAAAATTTTTTCAAAGATTAATTCTATCGAAAATTATCACTTAAAGAATCTTCTAAAGAGTTTTTTTGACGACCCAGAATTTGCGGAGAAGTTTAAAAAAGCCCCCGCTGCCACAAAAGTTCATCAACCTTATATTGGGGGGTTGCTCGAACATACTGTAAATGTGATAGCTATTTGTGAAACTGTATGCAATATCTATAAAGAAATAAACCGTGATTTTCTAATTACTATGGCTATTCTTCACGATATAGGTAAAACAAGGGAATATGCCTATGATAAGGTTATCGAACATACTGATGAGGGCAAACTTTTAGGTCATATAGCAATAAGCTTAGAGATGATTGATCAGAAGGTAAGGAGTATGGATAATTTTCCAAAAGATTTAGAATTAATGGTAAAACATACCCTTTTAAGTCATCACGGACATTTTGAATTTGGCTCCCCCAAACTTCCCAGTATTTTAACAGCTGTTGCTCTTCATTATGCAGACGAGATGGATGCCAAAGTAAGTGGTTTTATAAATGTCAAAGAGGAGAACAAAAATTTTAATGAAAAATGGAGTAAATGGGTCTGGTGGTTAGAAAGGTCAATTTATTTAGATGAAGAAGCAACCTTAAAAAATAAAATAAATGAGACAGAGGAAGATTAAAGGAGAAGGTAATCATGAGAGAAATTTTTGAAAAGGGTTTAAAAAATAAAAAAAATAGTGCAGATTATATTGAGATAAGGGCGGAAAAGAAAGAAACCACTACCATTCATTTTCAAGGAGAGAAGTTAGAAAAAATAAATTGTTCCCAGCAGGCAGGAGGGAATGTCCGTGCCCTGGTAAAAGGGGGATGGGGTTTTGTTTCCTTTAACCAGTTTGATGATATCGAAGAAAAAGTTAGAGAGGCAATTGAGGTGGCGAGTTTAATTGGAAAAGAAGAGAGTAAATTAGCGGTTATTTCGCCAGTTGTGGAAATAATTAATAGGGAATTAGATAAGGATTTTCGCCAGATAAGTTTGAGAGAAAAGAAGGATTTAATGGAAAATTATAATAATATAATTATGAAATCTAATCCTCTGATTCAATCTTCTAATGTAATCTATACCGATAGATTTTCTACAATTTATTTTGTCAATTCGGAAGGTAGTTATATCGAACAGGAAAAACCGTTTTTAAGTGCGGGTTTTACAGCCATAGCTCGAGAGAGGGATAATGTTCAGATAGCCAGCGAAAGTGTCGGGAGCACCAAGGGTTTTGTAATCATGGAAAGAATTTCCGACAAAGCACAAAGAGCAGCTTCTCGGGCAGTCAATCTTCTTAAGGCACAGCCGGTGGAAGGTGGGGAATATACGGTTATTTTAGATCAGACGTTAGGTGGGGTTTTTATCCATGAAGCCTTTGGACATCTTAGTGAAGCTGATTTTTTATATGAAGACGAGAGGATGAGTGGTTTAATGAAATTAGGGAAGAAATTTGGCTCATCCAAACTCAATGTAGTTGATGATGGTTATATTCCGGATTTGTTAGGTTCTGCCAAATATGATGATGAAGGTGTGAGAACAAAGAAAAATTATCTGATAAAAGAGGGAATCCTGTCAGGCAGGCTTCATTCGCGGGAGACTGCTGTTAAAATGGGGGAAGAACCAACCGGAAATGCTCGTGCCCTCAATTATCGCTTTAAACCTATTGTTCGAATGACCAATACCTATGTCGAAAACGGAGATACTCCTTTTAAAGATTTATTATCCGGAATAAAAAAGGGAATTTATGCCAAGGATTGCTATGGAGGGATGACCACCTTTGAAATGTTCACTTTTAGTGCCGGGGAAGGTTTTATGATAAGAGACGGAGAGATCGCCGAGCCGGTTAAGGATGTGGTTTTAAGTGGGAATTTATTTACCACCCTTCTTAATATTGAGGGAGTAGGAAATGATTTAATGATGATTGAATCCGGCGGGGGATGCGGAAAAGCGGGGCAAAACCCTCTACCAGTTTCTTTCGGCAGTCCTCATCTCAGGATAAAAAAAGTAGTGGTAGGAGGTAGATGAGATGGAAAAATGGTTACAAAAAGTCTGCAAGGAAGTAGACTCAGCTGAGCTATTTAAAGCAAAGAGCAAGACTATTCCGGTAAATTTTGAGGTAAACAGATTAAAATCTATCGATATTTCCGAGAGCGAAGGGAAAGCATTGCGGGTGATAAATAAAGGGAGGATAGGATTTTCTTCGTTTACCGGGAGTGAAGATTTTGATTTGATGGTTGAAAAGGCAGCAGCTACCTCTGAGTTTGGCTCAACAGCTTCTTTTGATTTTCCGGGGGAAATTAAAAGAAAGAATAAGAAAAAGAAAAATATAGATATATATGACGAAAAAGTAGCCGATAAAAGTATTGAAGAAATGGTAAAGGTAGGCGAAGGTATTATAGAGAGAATGAGGAATTTCAATCGAAAATTGCGTTGTGACGTCACTATTTTAAAAGATTATAGCGAGATAGAATATCTTAATTCCAGGGGAGGGAATTTTTCTTACCATAAGACTACAATTGCTTATTCGGTGATGGCTCAACAAATCGAAGATCAAGATATGTTGATGATTTATTCCTCTCTTGAGTCGGGAAAAGACAATCTTGATGCTAAGGAATTGACCTCTGAGATAATAGAAAATTTAGAATGGGGGGAAAAGATTGTCCCTGTAGAAAGCGGGAAGATGCCGGTTATCTTTACCCCTAAGGCAGCTTTGGTCTTAATTCTCTCCATAATTAGTGGTTTAAATGGAAAGATGGTCTTGAAGAAAATTTCTCCTTTAACTTCTCAGAAAAACAAGAAATTGTGGAGTGACCTGTTAACTCTTTATAGTGATGGTACTATAGATTTTGCTTTAAGTAGTGCTCCTTTTGATGATGAAGGAGTAGAAATGAAACGGGTTCCTTTGGTAGAAAAAGGAGAGATTAAGAATTTTTATTATGATCTACAGACAGCGGGAATGGCCGGAGTAGAGAGTACCGGCAATGGTTTGAGAGCTGGCATACAAAGCGAACCTGTTCCTGGTATAAGTAACTTGATAATGGAGGAAGGAGAAGTTTCTTTTAAAGAGATGATTAAAGATATTTCGGAAGGGATAATTATCGACCAGGTTCTTGGACTGGGACAGGGGAATATAATAAGCGGAGCCTTCTCAAATAACGTACAGCTGGGCTATAAGATAGAAAAGGGCAAAATAGTAGGGAGGGTTAAGGATGTTATGATTGCCGGCAATGCCATAGAAGAACTAAAAAATATAGCTGCCTTAGGAAATAAAGCGAAATGGGTAGAAGGAAAATATAAATTTCCTCATATCTATCTAAAATCTCTATCTGTTTCTGCTAAAAAATAATGAAAGACTTATTTGCTTCCGGCTGTGGGTATCTGGCTTATTCTCTCTATTATGTGTTGATCAAGGAGGGGAGGGAATGAAGGCAGCTTCAGTAGAATGGAAGAAAAATGAGTGGAAAAGGATAGATAAGCCAAAGGACCTGATTGGTAAAATAAAAGAATACCTGAAAAAAGCGATAAAAGAACAGGTTGATATCATAGTATTCCCCGGATTTACGGGGTGTTTTTTTCAACAACTGAGCTGCCCGTATAATATAAGTTTAAGGAGTTTAATACAGGAAGCAGATTCCCGGGAATACATCGAACAGGTTAAAGAATTATCTCAAAACTATAAGATAGCAATTTGTCCGGGAAGTTACTGGCAAAAAGAAAAAAACAATATTTATCATGAATCCTGTTTGATAATAAATGGAGAAGTCCAGCTTAAACAATGGCAAATTTATTTAGCCCGCTGGGAAAGAGAACTGGGATTTTCCCGGGGAGTAAAGGTTGAGTTAAAAGAAATAAAGCATTGGAAACTGGCGCTAATAATTTCCACCGATGTTTTTTATCCCCAGGTTTCCAGGATGGCGGCTTTAAGGGGTGCCGATATGGTTCTATCCCCGGTAGGCTTTACCGGAGAAAAAAATCGGGCTTTACAGATAAGTGGTATGTGGCAAGAAGTCCAGCAGAATCAATTCTTTGCAGTAGAGAGTGGATTTAATGGACTTCTGGGAGAGCAGAGTTTTTGGGGAGAATCGGTCATCTATGCCCCTTTGGAAATGACTGAAAAGGGAGATGGATATTTAGAGAGAAGCAGTGGACAGCAAAGTTTAATAATTGCTGAGCTAGATAATAAGAAGAGGAGAAAAGCAATTTCCAAATTTGATGTGCTGTCCCAATTGAATCGAGAATTTTATCAGCAGATGAAAATGTTTAGAGGAAGATGAGTGACGTGAATATGGAATTTTTAATCGAAAAATGGTTTGAGAGAAAAATTTCTTTAGATAGAATAGAAAAACATTGTAAACAATTAAAGATAAAAAGAAGAGGACTTTCAAAAGATATCGAACCAGAAAATATTCGGGCATCCTGTGTTCAAAGGCAGGTTTATCCGGTAAATAGTATAGAAAAATATATAGATATACTTTATGGTTTTGTAGACCAAGCAGTAAAAGACAACAGCCATCTGATTATCTTCCCCGAATATAACTTTTTTGATCTATTCGGTTTAATTCCAGGGTTTAGCTGCTTAAATCAAATTCTAAATAAAAAAGCAATAAGAAATAGAGACGAAGAGAAAGATAGAGAGGAAGAATCGCATTTAAAAGGGAACAATTATTTTCTGACCACTATTTTTAAAGGAGTTGCAAAACCTGTAGAGGCGGGGATTAGAAGAATTGTTTCTTTGTTAGCAAAGGAATATGGAATACATATTTATACCGGAAGTTATATTTTAAAAGAGAAAGAGGCAATTTATAATG
>JAHIPR010000196.1 GCA_018903015.1 bacterium | reverse complement strand
GTTAAAAGCTTGTTTTGCTGGAAAAGGTAAAGTTATTGGTGCGAAGATAGGGGGCCACAACCGGGCCGATTAATCCTGGTTTTGTCTGTCTTTCTTTGGAGATCATATCCACTGCCTTTAACATATCTACTACACTGGCATTAAACCTCATATTTTTAATTGCCCTTACCATCTTTCCATTTTCTATTAAGAAAGTCCCATCTCTGGTCATCCCGGTCAACTGAACGCTCATGGGATTGAGTATATTGACATAGTGAAAACGGGAAATATAAATTCCTTTTTTAGTAGAGGATATCATATCTTCAACAGAATTACTCCCTTCTTTCATCACCAGGTTAAAAGGGAGGGCTCCGAAAGAAGCCTGTTCTGGCGGTAAAGTATTTCCGGTACATTTTCTATTATATTTTAAGGCGGTAGGATGGTCATAAACTCCATCTTTTATTACCCCGTTTTTAATGAGGTCTATCTTTTCCCGAGGATATCCCACCAGATCAAAAGGAATGGGCATAGTAAGTTCATTAAAAGGATCATCAGACAAAGTTATAGTTTTTGGAAAAATCTTCTTGCCTTGATTATGACAAACGAAACTCTTGCCCTCCATAATCGTTTTGCCATTAAAAGCAGTATAGCCGGTATGGTTTAAGATTTCTGCAACTGCTTCCGGAGAAAGAATAACCGTATAGATCCCTGGGTCAATCTCTATCTGTTCTATGTTTTTTAAAGCAGCCCCTAATAATTCATCGGTTATTTTATTTATATTAAAATTATTAATATCACTGTCTATAAATGAGGTATGGGCAGTAGAATTATCTCGAGTGATAACACAATTGAAATCTACCTTAGTCCCCCGGTCAAAAGCAAAAACTCCTTCTGAATTGGCTACCAGGAGAGTAGACTCCCCTGTTTCAAAAGCTCCCGCCGCCTCATACTCTCTTTTATTTACTTCTTTTATCAGTTGACTTACCAGTTGGGCTCGATTTAAAGGGTTAAAATTGGCCGTATCTTTAGAATATTTGCTTTTTATTTTGTATGATTGGGGCTTTAATAATTGATAATGGTAATCCAATTTAGGGGCAATTTTAGTTACTTCAATTGCCTTTTCTATATTTTTTGATATAGTGTGGTCATCAATACTGTTCATTCCCACTGCACTAATTCTATCTTCATTTATTACCTTTACAATTAAATTTAGATTGGTTTCTGCCACATTTTGGTGGATGTAAGATTCTGCAAATCTGGTAAGTTCACTTTTGCCCTCTGAGGCAATTATTTCAAAGTCGTAATTTTTAATAAAACTTTTTATCTTATTAACAAGCTCTTTCCCTGAATTTATATCTTTCATTTGGAAGCACCTACCTTTACCTTTCTGAATCTCGCAGGAGATGTGCCATGTGCCACATGCATCGCTTGACCCGGCTGCCCTTTGCCACAATTTGGTACTCCCCAGACATGCCAATATTTTTCAGAGCTTATACCATCACAAGATTTCCAAAACTCTGGAGTTATGCCTTGATAGACTGCGTTTTTATAAATTTTTCCTAATTTTCCATTTTTTATTTCCCGGGCAATCTCTGTACCAAATTGGAAGTTTATCCTTTTATCATCTATACTCCAGCTCTTATTATAATCTAAATATAAACCTTCCTTTATATCTCCGATAAGCTTATCCAGCTCTAAATTTCCCGGTAATAAGTTGATATTAGTCATCCTAACCAGGGGGATTCTGTTCCAATTTTCTGCCCGGGCAGCACCATTACTTTTCAATCCTAATTTTAAGGCATCTTCCCTGGACATTAAATACCCCACAAATTTTCCTTTATTTACCAGATAACTTTTAGAGGCAGGGACGCCTTCATCATCATAGCCGAAAGTACCTAACCCCCCCGGAAAAGTTGCATCAGCCACTATAGTCACCTCCGGGCTTCCATAGGTAAAATTATTTAATTTGTCCAAAGTTAAAAAACTCCCTCCGGCATAGCTAATTTCTTTCCCCAATACCCTATCTAATTCTACGGGATGTCCGCAGGATTCATGGACCTGAAGCGCAAGTTGAGACCCTCCTAATACAATATCCGTTATCCCTTCCGGAGCAGGAGGGGCAACTAATAACTGATTAGCTTCCTCAGCTATTCTTTCGGTATTTTCTAATAAATTCATCTCTTCGATAAATTCATATCCGCGCGTTGCGTAATCTCCTCCAAAACTGGAAGGATAGGAACGTTTTTGGAAATCTTCTTCACCGATAGCATAAGCAACAATTCCACCACCTGATTCAAATATAGTCTGTTCGAGTTCAGAACCTTCGGTAGATACAAATATTTTATGAGTCTTATAAAAACTAAATGAACCTTCGCTTTTCTTTACTTTATCTTTTAGCATCATCTTGGTAGCTTTTACCAAAAGGTCTATCTTTTCTGCAGGATTTATCTGGAAGGGATTTTTAGTTATAGGAGTAATATAAGTGTCGATATGTCTATCTTCGTGAGCAAGTCTAACATCTTCTTTTTTAGTAAGGGCAGAGGCTCGGGCAATATCTAAAGCTTTGGCAGCTGTTTCCTGTAAAGATGCTTTGTCTAAATTATTAGAAGCAGCGAACCCCCAGGCACCATCCGCTAATACTCGTATCCCTACTCCTCTATCAGTTGAGATATTATAGGAAGAGAGGATACCATTTTCTACTTCGATGTTCTCCTTTTCAGTTTGAACAAATCTTAAATCAGCATAGCTTACTTTTAGTTCCAACCAATCTAAAATGTTTTTTAATATTTTTTTCATATCCTACTTATCACCGCCTATTTATT
>JAHIPR010000195.1 GCA_018903015.1 bacterium | reverse complement strand
GCCTTTTCGTAAAAATCACCCAATGCTTTGCTCGAAGTTAATATCTCGGCATCATATTCGGGAATCTGATAATTTTTGATGAACCGCTCTCTTCTTGCTTCAGGTAATTCAGGAAGATTTCTCCTGATCTCATCAGTCATTTTTAAATCTACTTTAAGAGGCAGGAGATCCGGTTCGGGGAAATAACGATAATCATGGGCTTCTTCTTTGCTTCGCATTGAGACGGTAATATTCTTTGATTCATCCCAGTGCCTGGTTTCCTGAATTATCTCTATTCCCTCAGCCAAGAGCTTCTTTTGGCGGTCCACCTCAAACTGCAAGGCTTTTTTGACTGCTTTAAACGAATTCATATTCTTTATTTCTGCCTTGGTACCTAAAGCACCGGATTTCGCATTTTTAAGTGAAACATTGGCATCGCAACGCATCGAACCTTCTTCCATATTGCCATCACATACTCCTAAGTGCTGAACTATGCTCCTTAATTTTACTAAAAATATTCTTGCTTCTTCAGGGGAACGAAAGTCTGGTTCAGTCACAATTTCTACCAAAGGGATCCCACAGCGGTTATAATCTACCAGGGAAGAAGATGAGGAAGCAATGTCTCCTTCATGGATTAATTTGCCTGCATCTTCTTCTATGTGAACCCGAGTAATCCCAATCCTGCGTTTTTCATCACTTTCGGGAAGAGATATTTCCATATATCCATTTACTCCTAAAGGGAGGTCATATTGAGATATCTGATAAGCCTTGGGTAAATCAGGATAAAAATAATTTTTACGGTGAAATCTGCTTACCTGATTAATTCTACAATTTAAAGCCATCGCAGTTCTTACGGCAAATTCTAATACTTTTTTATTAAGTACGGGAAGCGAACCGGGTAAACCTAAACATACTGGACAGGTATTGGTATTGGGTTCTTTTCCAATGTAATCAGTACTGCAATGGCAGAACATTTTAGCTTTTGTCATTAATTGAATATGAACTTCTAAACCAATTACTACCTCTTCTTTCATTATGCTTCCTCCTTACATCTTGCTGGACTTATTTCTGGTTTTTTCTTTTCTATCTCATTATTTTGTTCAAAATTAAAGGCTGCTCGAAGTATAGTCTCTTCACTAAAATGCTTACCGATAATTTGTAAACCTATAGGCAGATTACTTTTGCTGTATCCACAATTAAGGGAAATGGCTGGAATACCGGCTAAATTAACAGGAATAGTATATATATCAGATAGATACATAGTCAAGGGATCAGCTACCTTCTCATTTAGTTTAAAGGCAGGGGTGGGAGAAGTAGGGGTAATAAGAATATCATATTTTTCAAATGCTTTATCAAAATCCTCTTTAATTAGAGTCCGAACTTTTTGAGCCTTTAAATAATAGGCATCATAATATCCTGAACTTAAGGCATAAGTCCCCAGCATAATCCTTCTCTTTACCTCATTACCAAAACCTTCACTCCTGGTTTTCTTATACATAAAGGATAAATCTTTATAATTATCTGCTCTATAACCATATTGTACACCATCATATCGAGCTAAATTAGAACTTGCTTCCGCAGTAGCAATTAGATAATAAGCGGGTAAAGAGTATTCAGTATGAGGGAGAGAGACTTCCTCTACCTTTGCTCCTAAACTTTCAAATAATTTAAGTGTCCTCTCTATAGCAATTTTAACTTCCTGATCGATTCCTTCTATAAAATATTCTTGAGGAACTCCGATTCTTAGATCTTCTATCCCCTCTCTACAAGAATTTATATAATCAGGAACAGGTAAATTTGCTGATGTAGAATCGTGGGAATCAATTCCACTAATTACCTTCATTATCAGGGCACAATCAATCACATCTTTGGTTATAGGCCCTATTTGATCCAAAGATGAAGCATAGGCAATTAACCCATATCTGGAAACTCTTCCATAAGTAGGTTTTAATCCTACCATTCCACAAAGAGAGGCTGGTTGACGAATAGATCCACCAGTATCTGTGCCTAATGCAACAATGGTTTCATCAGCTGCCACCGCCGCAGCAGAACCACCACTGGAACCACCAGGCACTCTTTCTAAATCCCAGGGATTACGAGTAGGGCCAAATGCTGAATTTTCAGTTGAAGAACCCATAGCAAATTCATCCATGTTGGTTTTACCTATTATTATAGCTCCTGCTTCCTTTAATCTATTAATTACCGTAGCATTATATGGCGGGATAAAACCTTTTAATATTTTAGAACCGCAGGTAGTCTCCGTTCCTCGAGTAGCTATTATATCCTTTACAGCGACCGTTACACCGGCTAAGGGAGGAAGTTTTTCTCCATTTTTTACTTTTATGTCTATTTCTTTGGCTTGCTTTAATGCTTCTTCTCGGTTAATAACTAGAAAGGCTTTGATTAGATTGTCTACTTTATCTATCTGATTAAAAATATCCTGCATAATTTCATAAGCAGTTATTCTCTTTTTTTTAATTAAGTTTATAGCTTCGTGAGCAGTTAATTGGTTTAAGGTCAATTATCTTTCCTCCTCTTGCTTTAATTAAACTTAGAAATCCACTTTCGTTTTTTACCTAATCTTTATGTTTTTGTATTTGTATTTTGTAGGGATCGGATTTATCCGACCCGCTTATTTACGGGTTCGATGAATCGAACTCCTACACCTGTCATTCCCGCATTCTTATGTCATTCTTGCTTTCTTTTCTGTCATTCCCACAGAAGGGAATCTATCTTATCTTCTACTTCTCTTATTCTATATTCTTATTTTTTTGTTTTTGTAGGGGCACAATGAATTGTGCCCTTTATTTTAAATCACATTATTTTAGGAACTTTGAAATAGCCTTTTTTGATATACTTGGCATTGAAAAGGACTTCATCCTGGGGTAAAGAAGGTTTAACCTCATCTTCATTCAGTAGGTTGGGCATGGAAATAACGTAAGCAGTAGGTTCAACCTCTTCAGTATTAAGCTCATTTAATTTTTTAAAATAATCTAAAATTGAATTTAACTGAGAAGTAAATTCCTCTTTTTCTTCTTCATTAAATTCTAATTTAGCTAATTCAGCGACATATGCCACTTCTTTTTTAGTAATTATTTTTTCAGTCATACTATCTCCTCTTTCCTCTATCTTCTTTAGTATATCGTATTATATTGTTTGCCTATAGGGGCACAATGAATTGTGCCCTTCCTATTTTATTGTTTTTCGTTTTTTGTGGGCACGATGGATGCATCGTGCCCCTACGAGAATTTTTCATTCCTGCATTTAACCAACTAAATTCTATTCTGGCTTCTTCTTTTCTCTATGCTATTCCTGCCCGCATTTCTTCCTCTCACTTATACGCTAAACGCTGTACGCTCTACGCTATACCTGTTATTTTTTTAAATTCCTCTTCATTAATTATATTTACGCCTAATTCTTGTGCTTTTTGGTATTTCGATCCCGGTTCTTCGCCGGCTACCACATAATCTGTTTTTTTACTTACGCTGCCAGTAACTCGGCCTCCCAATTCAATGATTATTTTTTTTGCTTGAGTACGGGTAAAATCCTTTAGAGTACCGGTTAAGACAAATTGCTTTTCGGCTAATATCCGGGTTACTTTT
>JAHIPR010000194.1 GCA_018903015.1 bacterium | reverse complement strand
ATAGAGAGAAAAGGGAAAAGAACCACTAAAAGTAGAACTGCCTACTCAGTTGATAATACGAAAGTCTTCAGGAGAAATAAAAATATAAACAAAGATAATAGTTAACAAAAAAAGGATTAAAAAAGATGCGGAGATTTATTATTGGACATGTTTTATGTTTAATAATAATATTTACCATAGTTAATTTTGCACTGGCAGCAGAGTCTACTTTTAGCTATATTCCCCTCGAAGATGAGGGAGTACTCTCAGTAAGTCTGCGTGCTTCCTTTAATAGTTGGGGTGAATGGCCTATGGAAAAACGACCTGATAGTACCTGGAGTATCACTGTAGATTTAGAACCAGGGGAGTATCAATATAAATTTTATATTAATGGAAAATGGCCTCAAGATATGTCAACTGCCCGCGCTGGAGGTCCCATAGATCCGGATGCTATAGGATATGTTAATGATGGTTTCGGTGGTCAGAATGCAATATGTAGAATTAAAGAAGAGGTCACAGAAGGAGTAGTTCTCGTGCATAATCCTGATGACCCGGCTTATTTATGCATTGCTGATGAGCGATTGGTAGTAAGGTTAAAAACTTCACCTCATAAGGTTGCTAAAGTGTATTTAGTTACCGATGAAGGTAAAAAGCCTATGCAAAGACAACTACAATGGGAATATGGAGAAGTCTTTCGCCTTTCTTTGGAATTACCAGATTCACTGAAGTACCATTTTTTAGGATATACTATCGATGGTACTGAATTTTCTCTGCCCGAAGATACTTCTCAATCTTTCCGTTTTGACGGTATCGACTCTTTCCCTCAACTTAAATGGGTAAGCCAAAGTATAATCTACCAAATTTTCCCTGACCGTTTTTATAACGGAAATCCCGAAAACGATGTTCTCGCTCTAAAGAGTGATGAATTTCACTATAATGAACAGTGGGCTCAGAATAAGCTATGGGCAGGAGAAGGTCCTTCTTTAGTGAGTTGGGATGATCCTGTTTCCTCGCAACATTGTTGTCATCAGTATTTTGGCGGAGACCTGGCTGGTATTATTGAGAAACTCGATTATTTAAAAGAATTGGGAGTTACTGCATTATATTTAAATCCTATTTTTGATTCGGGCAGTGCCCATGGATATGACACTCATGATTATATGAAAGTAAGTCCAAAATTTGGTACTGAGGAGGATTTACAGGAACTCTTAAATGAAGCACATAAAAGAGGAATGCGGGTAATTTTAGATTTTGTTCCCAATCATACCGGTTTAGGCTTTTGGGCCTTTCAGGATGTAGTAAATAATGGAGAAGATAGCCCTTATTGGGACTGGTATTTTGTTCACCAATGGCCCTTTTCACCTGGTGACCCACAAGCTTATGAAGCTTGGTGGGGAGTGGGAAGTTTACCTAAACTAAATACTGATAATCCTCAAGTCAAAGAATATCTTTTTAGAGTAGTAAGATATTGGTTAGAATTTGGCGCGGATGGTTGGAGAGTGGATGTACCTAACGAATTAGTCAAAGCCAAAGAATTTTTCAGCGAGATGCGTCAACTAGCAAAGATGGAGAAACCAGATGCTTATCTGATTGCTGAGATCTGGCAACGTGACCCTACCTGGGTGCAAGGTGATCAATTCGATTCTCTTATGAATTACGCCTTGGGACGAGATATTTTACTCAACTTTGCCAATGGGAGTATTGACGGGGAAGGTACTTTAGCTGATTTGAGTCGTTATTTTGGCACTTACGGAGAAAATGTTATTGCTATGGGCTTTAATTTAGTGAGTTCTCATGATACTGGACGTATCCTTACCGATTTAGGAGGGGGAAATTTCAGAGATTTACCCAATTCCGAGGCGGGAGAAAGATTAAAACTACTTTCTACTTTACTTTACACCATGCCTGGTGCACCAGTAATTTTTCAAGGAGATGAGCGAGGTATCTTGGGAGAGAAGGAGTTCTATGATGCCCATCGTTATCCTATTCAGTGGGATACAGCAGATGAAAGTATTGTATCTCATTATAAAAAATTAGCTCAATTACGCCAAAGAATACCCGTCCTTACCAGTAGTGTAATTCGCGATTATTATGGTACAAGTAACTTGCTTTCTTTCTTTAGAGGTGAGCAAGGCAAGGGCGAAATATTGATTGTGGCAAACAATGGAACTGAAATAGTGAAATTTGAATTGCCTTACGGAAATTGGCGGTCGGTGACGGAGGGAAAAATATTACAAGGTACCATACACATACCCTCACTCCAGGTGAGAATTTTTGAACGTTTATAGCTTATACTTATTAGGAAAATATATAGAAGATAAAAATATTTACAAAGCAAACACATACAAGAAAAGTAGAGATTTTAAAAAAGAAAAAAAGGGGGGTGGTAAAAAGAAAATTTGAGGACTAATTAATCGGGTGTTTCATTAAATATTTTTAAATTTAAAGGAGGAAAATAAAATGAAGAAATTTTTGACAGTTTTATTAGTGTTAGCAATGTTGATGGGTATAGTGTGTATTGCCAGTGCTAAGGTGAATTTAATACTGTGGACTAAAGAGGGCGAAGAGGCTTTAGATTGGAACAAATCCTTAATTGAAGAATTTATGAAAGCTAATCCAAACATTACAATTGAGTTAGTTAAAAAGACTAATGTAGAAGTTTTGAGGGAAGACTTTCTAACTGCCAGTCTGGCTGGTGCTGCTCCGGATATTTTGTGGACCGTAAGTGACCATGCCGGTCCTTTTGTAGCTGCAGATATCGTTGAAGCAGTCGATAATCTATTTGACTTAAATATGTATGTAGACTCAGCTATGTATGCGGTGAAATTAGAGGGAAAATATTGGGGTATTCCCATTTCCAACGGTAACCAATTAATGCTCCTTTACAATAAGAAACTTATCGCAGAGGCTCCCAAAGATACAGATGAATTGTTTACTGTAGGTAAAAAACTGACTACTGGAGGAAATTATGCCCTGGTATGGAATCAGACCGAACCTTTCTGGTTAGTCCCCTGGTTGGGAGGTTTTAAGGGAAAAGTTTTTGCCGAAGACGGAGTTACACCTACCCTCAACACTCCAGAGATGATTGCGACTCTAAAATTCTTACATGACATGAAGTTT
>JAHIPR010000193.1 GCA_018903015.1 bacterium | reverse complement strand
GAACAGATCCAGATCCATAGTGGTCTTCACCCACTGTCCTCCAACAATCATTACATCGATGGTCCCAACGGCACGATCCTTCTCCGATATGGCTTTATTGAAGTTAGCTGTCTGATCCCCGACAATCAAATTGACTTTAATACCGTATTGACTCTCAAAAGCCTGAGCTGCGTCTTTAAAGTAATCCGCGAAATACCAGGCATAAAAGGTTACCTGCCCTTCCGCTTTAGCAGCAGCAACTATCTCGTCCCAACTGGCTGTCTGCAGATCAACTGCTTGTGCCGCTGATGCAAAAATCATTCCTGAAAGAAATATAGTTAAACAAAAAAATATAAACAGGAAAGTTAAGCGACTTTTTAAGTTATTTTTCATTTTTTACCTCCAAAAAAATATTTTAAAATTTTAAAAAACATTTAAGAAAAATTTTCTTCTTATATCTCACCTCCTCTGGTTAGTTCCCTGTTATTTTAAAGGGCAGTTTCTCTTTTTAGGGTATGGCTACAGGGAGTTTTTTAATTTTTTAAGAAACCGGATTTTAGTAATTTTAGCACCAAGGCAATTGTAATTGTTGTTAGAAATAATTCAAATAACATCTTGTAAATTAGTTTCAAATGTTGGCCTTGACAATTTAAATATTAAATGCGAACGATTGCCTTATTATAATTATGCATTCGATTGCAGGTGATTTTATTTTACAATAAGGCAATCCCTCCTGTCAAATATTAAATTAATTTTTAAAATTTTTTCGAATCATTTTAATTTCAATAATTATTGCTTTATCTCTAAATGAAATTTACAAAATAATATGTTATACTATCCAACAGAACTAAAAATAAAACCACTTGATTGAGTGCTACAAAACTCAAAATAAAACATCCCAAAAAAAGTTCGGTCATAAAACGCTTAGGATAATATTTATACAAAAAAGGCGGAGGATATAGAATGATTAATAGATCAAGAATTAGTTTGAACAGAATCATTTATCCAAAATTAAAATTAGAAGATTTCTTTAAATTTACTAAAGATTTAGATTTGAACAAAATCGAATTACGAAATGACCTTCCCGGAGGAGAAATAATTGATAGCCATACTCCAGGGCAGCTAAAAGAACTTTCCAAAAAATACGGAGTAGAAATACTAACAATCAATGCCTTACAAAAATTTAATTTAGGCGCCATTCTACCGAAGACCATAGAGGAATTAAAAAAATTAATTAATCTCTCGCTATTCATTGGCTGCAAAGCTATTGTATTTTGCCCTAACAATGATGTGAATGATAAAAGGAGCTCAGAAGAGATTTTTGAAGAAACCGTAAAAGCTTTAAAATCTTTTGGTCCCCTATTTAAAGATAGCGGCATGCAAGGCTATTTAGAGCCTTTGGGATTTGAGGAATGTTCTCTTAGATCAATAGTTACAGCAATGAGAGCTATTCAAGAATCAGGTTATCCCGTCTATAAAATTGTTCATGACACCTTCCATCATCATATTGGTCCTGATACCTTTGATACAATTGAAAACGATTATGATATCTCTTATACCGGATTGGTCCACATTTCCGGGGTAGAATGCAATCTTCCTGTTGGTGAATATAGAGATAATCATCGTATCTTAGTATCCGAGCAAGATAAGCTTCAAACCAAGGAACAGATAGCATTACTCCTCAAACTTGGCTATGCAGGAAATATTTCTTTTGAACCTTTTTCTCAAAAAGTACAAGAGATGGAGATTGAAAAAATAAAGTCAGCTATTGACCATAGTATAGAATATATAAGCAAATGAAATAAAAAGCAGTATAGAATGAAGATAATAAAATAGTTTGACTATCTTTTCATAGTTACAATTATAAAGAAGATCTGCTGAAACGATAAAAATATTTTATATATTTTTTATTGAACTTTTCCCACCGGTGCCATATAAATGGTAAATTCCTCCACACCATCAATTCCCAGAATACTATCTGCAAATTCTTGATCATAAGCGGCAATAGCACAAGTCCCGGCACCAATTGCTTCACAGGCCAGGTAGAGGTTTTGACAAACATGGCCGGCATCCAGGGCTATAACTTTATAAGATGACCTGCCGTATCGCCACTCCATGCGTGCCGGTATAGTTGTCCAAATAAAGGTCACTGCGCTTTCGCCGGCGAATGATTGATCAGAAGCGGCCTGGGTTAGCAGACCCTCAAGATCTTTGTGTTTGGCCACTTCAACCAGTTGATGACTCATCGGCAAATAACGATAAATCGCCTTGGGAATCCCCTCAACCCTGAAAGCCGCAATATAGGTTTCCAGAGCATGTCTGCATCCGGCTGAAGGCACGGTTCTGTAATTTCTAACTGCAGACCTTTTTCCTCGAAGACCTTGGGTTGCCCATAGAAGAAAAGAAAGTTCTTCGAGTTTTATGGCATCTTCAGTATAAGACCTTCTCGATTTCCTTT
>JAHIPR010000021.1 GCA_018903015.1 bacterium | reverse complement strand
TGATTTCACCTCCTTTTATGCTAGCTCTTTCTGTTATTCTCCTTTTAGGAAGAAATGGTTTGATTACTAAACATTTGTTGGGATTAACCAGTTTCAACATTTATGGTTTAAAAGGATTAGTCCTGGTACAGACCATGGGAATGTTTCCTATTGCTTATTTAGTTCTTACTGGAATTTTACAGTCTATCAATCCTGAGTTAGAAGATAGTGCTATGAATTTGGGAGCTTCCTGGAGATCGGTATTTTCTTCCGTAACTCTTCCTCTTGCTATCCCAGGTATTGCCAGTGCCTGGCTTTTGATATTTGTTACCTCTTTAGCTGATTTTGCAAATCCCATGGTTATATCAGGTAGGTTCGATGTACTTTCTGTCCAAGCTTACCTCCAGTTTACTGGAATGTTTAATATGCCTCTTGGTTCAGGCCTGGCAATTATGTTGTTAATTCCTTCTATGGGTGCCTTCCTTTTTCAAAAATATTGGGTAGGGAAAAAATCTTACATTACAGTTACTGGAAAACCTTATGCTGCAAGAGCTTTTAAGGTTGGGCGTCCTGTAAAGTATTTCCTTTTATCCATCTGCACGATAATTTCTGCTATGATTGTGCTTTTTTATATTACTGTAATTATGGGAAGTCTTTTTAAATTATGGGGGCTTGACTATTCATTAACTTTAGAACATTTTAAATACAGCTGGGATGTTGGTTTAAAGGCCTTAAGGGATACCGTTACCCTTTCGGCTTTAGCTACTCCATTTACTGGAATTTTGGGGATGATTATTGCTTTTTTAGTGGTACGAAAGCACTTCATAGGGAAGCAAGCAATGGAATTTGTATCAATGCTTTCTTTTGCTGTGCCCGGGACTGTAGTAGGGATAGGCTATATCCTTGCCTTCAATACACCCCCTCTACTTTTAACCGGTACTGGTTTAATTCTGGTTCTCTGTTTTACTTTCCGGAATATGCCGGTAGGTATCGAATCAGGAGTTGCCGCTCTAAGTCAGATTGATCCTGCCATTGAAGAAGCTGCTACGAACTTAGGGGCAGATAGTCCACATATTTTCAAAGATATTACTCTACCCTTAATTCAGCCGGCTTTTTTTGCCGGGTTATCCTATAGTTTTATAAGGTGTATGACTGCGGTTAGTGCTATTATCTTTTTAGTTTCGGCTCGATGGAATCATCTTACCGTCTTAATATTATCTGAGACCGAAATTATGCGTTTAGGTCCAGCCTGTGTACTGTGCACTATATTAATTGTGGTAGTTTTATTCGCTGTTTCTTTAATGCGAAAATTTACCGAGAGAGCACCGGTACGTGCTTTAGGTTAATAAATATTACCACACTGGGAGGGGAGATAAGTGAACAAAGAAGAAAAAATAAGTAAAAAAAGTATTGCCTTAAAGAATCTGACCAAAATATTTAAGGGAATTTCCGGAGAAAAAGAGGTAATTGCCGTAGACAATATTTCCTTGGAGGTTGAACCGGGAGAGCTGTTAACCTTATTAGGTCCCTCTGGTTGTGGAAAAACTACCGCCCTTAGGATGATTGCCGGGCTTGAAATCCCTACCTCAGGAGAAATATATTTAGAGAATAAGATGATTAATAATGTACCTGCAAATAAAAGAGATACGGCAATGGTCTTTCAGAGTTATGGATTATTTCCCCATATGACGGTAGCTCAAAATATTGCCTATGGCTGGAGATATCGAGAAATAACAAAAGCCGAACTTAAGAAAAAAGTTAATGATATTATAAAATTAATAGGCTTAGAAGGACTGGGAAACAGGGCTCCGGGTAATTTATCCGGGGGTCAGCAGCAAAGAGTTGCCCTGGCCAGGGCTTTAGTTATAGAACCTTCAGTTCTGCTCTGCGATGAACCTCTGTCAAACTTAGATGCAAAACTTAGGATTCAGATGCGTAGTGAGATTCGCCAACTCCAGCGTCGTCTATCCATTACCACTATTTATGTAACTCATGATCAAACTGAGGCTATGAGCATATCTGATAGGATAGTTATCATGAATAAAGGAAGAATTGATCAAATAGGAACACCATTTGAAATCTATAATTATCCCCAAACTGAATTTGTGGCAGATTTCATCGGGTCCATTAACTTTATAGAAGGTAAAGTGGAAAAGGTATCCGATTCAACAGTCACGGTTAATATTTTTAACACAGAGTTTGAGATACTCTACAAAGAAGCAAAGATAGAACCCGGGGCTGAAGTGCTGGTGATTACCCGGCCGGAAACCATTAAAGTTTGCCCGGAAGCGGAAGCTCATTTTTCTGGAGTGATAGACCGGGCTACCTACTTGGGTCCTATCGTAGAATATGATATTAATATGGAAGAAGGGACAGTAATCTCTGTAGTGGATTATAACCCAACGCGAAAGAAGATCCATCGAGAAGGAGAAAAAATTGGAGTAAAATTATCGCCAGAACATTTATATATATTACCAAAAACTTCTAGTTAAACTATCTTCTCTTTCTGTCATTGAAACTTTGGGGACATTCTTCTTTTGTATTCCCGCATTTATGCATGGCGAAAAGTAAAGTGTGTCCCCCCTTCAATAATTATCTTCCAAAAAAGAAGGACTTTTAAAACTTATGCCGAGTAGAACCACCGGGAACATTCTTCTTTTATTTCCCCACATTTATGCTAGGTAAAAAGCAAAGCCTGTCCCCCTTTAATATAACTTATATCTATAAATCGAAAAGAGCATATTAAAACTGAAAATCATTTTCGACGACCTAAAAAACTACCCGGAAATAGAACTGGAATGGAGTGAACCGGGCATTGCTTTCAGGGTAACTTTCAAAAAGAAAAACTATACACTTGAAATGTCGGAGAAAGTGTCGGAGAAAGTGTCGGAGAAAATTTTGTGGTTAATAAAAGACAATCCTGAAATATCTGCGAACGAGTTGGCTTATATCGTTAACCGCTCTTCAAGAACTATAGAAAGAACTATTGCAAAACTCAAAAAAGAAGACAGAATTAAGCGCATCGGCCCTGACAAAGGCGGTCACTGGAAAGTGTAACGGACAGGGGACGGTTCGTAGGTTTTTATCGGACAGCAAAAAGGTATCTTTAAATAAAATGTGGACATATCTCATTTTCCTGCAAACATCCTGCAAGTAAAATCTGACAATTTGCCTTAATTATGTTAATTTAAAAAAAACAAAATATTGAACTCTTATCCAGAGTTGGTGGAGGGACGGACCCTGTGAAACCCGGCAACCTGTCATGTCATAATTAAAGACATGATGTTTGTGCCAAATTCCGCGGAATGTGAATATCATTTCCGAGAGATGAGAAAAAATAATTACCTCTTCGGCTTTGAAGAGGTTTTTTTATTTCTGGTTATAAAACAAAAAAAATTAAGGAGGTATTTAGAAAATGAAAAAATTAATAACACTTGCAAATTTCGCAACGGGAACAGTAAAAAATACTGTAACTGGAGAAGTT
>JAHIPR010000192.1 GCA_018903015.1 bacterium | reverse complement strand
GGTATATATGGAATTTTACAATATAATGGGATAGATTTTCCTTTCTGGGTTGGAAATATCGGAAGGCAAAATGTCTTTGGGCTTTTTGGCAATGTAAATTATTTTGCTGAATATTTAATTGTTCCTCTTCCTATTGCCGTTTCCCTTTTCTTTGCCACCCAAAACAAGTTGAAAAAAATCTTACTGTTAATCGGAATCATAGCTATGGGTGCAAGTCTTACAGCGACCTTCACTCGAGGCTCATATCTTGGCTTTGGGGTTTCTTTGATTTTTATGTTCTTTCTTTTTCTAATCTCCCGGGGTAAAAATTTTATTAAAAGGAATAAAAAAATATTTATTGCTATTTTAACGGTAATAATTATAATTACCTCTTTGTTTATAATTCCCAACCCTTTAAATAAATCAGGTACAGCTATCGGAAAGATTAAAAGCAGGATTTCAATTTCCCAGCTTACTCAGAGTTCTTCTATTAAAAGAAGAATAGCTACCTGGAAATTTACCGTACTTATGATTAAAGACCATTCTTTACTTGGTTCTGGGATTGGAACCTACAAATACAATACCCTAAAATATCAAGCTGAATTTTTTGCGCAGGGAGAGAATCGCTCACTATATCCTTATGGATTTGCCGACAAAGCTCATAATGAATATCTGCAGCTATGGGCAGAAATGGGAATAGTCGGTCTGGGAATATTTATTTGGCTTATTATTAGTTACTTTAGTTGTGGACTAAGAATTTTAAGGAAAATTAAAGATGAATATAAACAGGGAATAATTATTGGCTTAATGGGAAGTGTAGTAGCAGTTCTAACCGATGGCTTATTTGGTTTCCCCTTACATCTACCAGCTACAGTTATCTTGTTCTGGTTGATTTTGGCACTCACTATAACAACAATTAAAATCGAAGCAGCTGCAGAAGAAAATAATATTGTAAAGAAAAATTCAAATCCGATCTTTCGATTTAAACCTCTTTTTTATATAGGTATTATTCTCTTGACTATCTTTCTTTGTGTCACTATAGCACGTCCTTTTATAGCTAAAGTTTATTGGTATTATGCTACCATAGAAATTAAAAATGAGAATTGGAATGAAGCAATAAAAATAGATGAAAAAGCTTTAAAATGGGATCCCTATTTAGGCCAAGTATATTATGATATGGGACTTATTTTACAAGATAAAGGTATTTATAATTTAGCGTTAGAATATTTTGAGAAAGCTGAGAAATATATTGACAACCCTAATTTGCCTCAAAGTTTTGCTTTGATTTATCTTAAGAAAGGTCAATTAGATGAAGCAGCTCTCAAACTAAACCAGGCTATTTCTTATCAACCTGATGAAAAATCGATGCTTACTTTGTATAGCGAATTGGGAAATACCTATTTGCAGTTAGAAAGATATAAACCAGCAGAGACAGCCTTTAAAAATGCTTTAAAAATAAATCCTGATTTTGTAAATGCCCATTATGGATTAGCCGGGGCATATTTGCGATTGAATCAACAGGATAAAGCTTTAGAAGAATTTCAAAAAGTAATCGAACTTGCTCCGGACAGCCCGGAAGCAAAATATGCCCAAAACATTTTGCAGCAAATCGCTCAGGAAAAACTAAAAGCCCCACCAACGGAAACCGACAAACCATAAACTAACCAGTTAACTGGCTAACCGGGTAATTAAAAAGAGGTTTTACAAACATGAAAATGAAAGAAAAAATATTTATATTTATATTTTTAATAATATTTTTCCTAATCCTTTCTGGCAATAATATCCTTTCCCCCCGAATCTTTGCCCAAAATGACGATTCACCGAAAATTGTTCCCCGCGTAGTTCTGGTAGAACTCTTTGCCCAGGAAGATTGCCCTTCCTGTCCTACTGCTGAATTCTGCCTGGAAGACTTGGCCTGGGAATATGGCACTTCCAAATTTATTCTGGTACAGGAACACCTCTGGGGAGACGGTTACGATACTCCCGAGACCAATGCCCGCTATGACTGGTATGTAGGTGATGGAAAAAAGGGAACCCCTGATGTATTTATCGAT
>JAHIPR010000191.1 GCA_018903015.1 bacterium | reverse complement strand
TATCTAAAATATTAATAATTTTATTCTTTGTTTTAGATTCATCTTTATCTAGAAGCTGTCCCAATATTCTATTTACTCTTTTTATCCTTAAATTTATCTTGCAAGGTTGATATAATTTTTCATTTGTGTCGATTTTCCCCGAGCTTATTTTCCCCATAGCAATCTTATTTATCAAATCAGCAGCCCGATCCAGGGCGTATATTTGTACTTCTTTATCTATCCCCTTTTCAAACCTGTTTGAAGCCTCAGTTCTTAAGCCAAATTTCGCAGTACTTCTTCGATTATTTACTGAACTAAAATAGGCTGATTCTAAAAATACATTTTTAGTGTTTTGATCAATTTCAGAATGCTTTCCTCCTATTATTCCGGCAAGGGCTATAGGTTCTTCTGTATCAGCGATAACCAAACTCTTGGAGGGCAACTGTCTTTCAACATCATCTAAAGTACAGATAGTTTCCCCCGTTCTGCTTCTTCGAACTATAATAGTCTTCCCTTTGATCAAATCAAGATCAAAAGCATGAAGCGGCTGTCCTGTCTCCATCATTACAAAATTAGTAATGTCTACTATATTATTTATTGGCCTCGCCCCTAATAATCTTAACTTCCATTTTAACCATAAAGGCGATTCTTCCACTGTAATATTTTTTATTACTCTTCCGGTATAACGAGGACATAAATCTTTTGCTTCAATTTTCACAGTAATATCTTTTTCAATTCTTTCATCTTCTTCTTTTATCTTTATTTCAGGAGTTTTAAGCTTATTATCGGTAATTGCTGCTACTTCTCTGGCTATTCCTATTATGCTCATTAAATCAGGACGATTAGAATGTATTTCAAAATCAAATATAGTGTCGTCAAATTTTATTATTTTCCTTATATCTTCCCCCACAACAGCATCTTCTTCTAAAATTAATATTCCGGGTGATTCCCCCGGTTCAATACCCAGTTCAGAAGCTGAGCAGAGCATCCCTGAAGATAAAACATTTTTAAATTTCTTACTTTTGATAATTCCTATCTGGGGTAATTTTGCTCCTTCTAAAGCAACTACCACTTTATCAGAAACCTCCATATTTTTTGCCCCACAAATTATTTGAAGTACTTTCTCTTTTATGTCTACCTGACAAACAGATAATTTTTTATTTTCAGGATATTGATCTATAGCAGTTATCCTGCCCACTACTACTTTTTCTATCTCAGTAGATATGTTTTCCATCCTCTCTAATATTATGCCATTTATAGTCAATCTTTGAGCAAGCTCTTCAGCTGATATATCTATATCAATATATTCTTTTAATAAATTATAAGAAACCTGCATTTTTCTCTTCCTCCCTGTCTCGTATTTCGTATATCGTATATCGTATATCGTATTGCGTATCGCGCTCGTTAACGTATAGCGTGAGAATAGTTAGAAAAACTTCAACACGGCACGCCGTGTTGCTACTATATACTAACGACTATTCACTAGCGACTAATTTAGAATTGTTTTAAAAATCTTAAATCATTTTCAAAAAATAATCGTATATCATTTATGCCATATTTCAGCATAGCAATTCTTTCTGCACCCATTCCAAAGGCAAAGCCTGAATATTCTTCCGGATCATAACCAACCATCTCTAAAACTCTTGGATGTACTACTCCTGCTCCCATAATTTCTAACCAGCCAACATTACCACAAGATTTACATCCTTTACCTCCACATAATAAACAAGATACATCCACTTCAGCACCTGGCTCAACAAAGGGAAAATATCCCGGCCTAAATCTTATTTTCCTATCTTTACCAAACATTCTATGTACAAAAACCGTTAATATTCCTTTTAAATCACTAAAGGTGATGTCTTTATCCACTGCCAACCCCTCTATCTGGTGAAACATAGGGGAATGAGTGCTATCGGTGGCATCGCGTCTATAACATTTTCCCGTAGTAATAATTCTAACCGGTGGTTTCTGATTTTCCATCGTACGGATTTGTACAGGAGAAGTCTGGGGACGGAGGAGAATGTCTTTGGTAATATAAAAAGAATCCTGGTCATCTCTGGCAGGATGGTCTTTAGGAATATTAAGTGCTTCAAAATTATAGTAATCTAGCTCTACTTCCGGACCCTCTTCCATCTTAAATCCTAAACTCAAAAAAATTTCCTCAATCTCTTTTAGTACTAAATTAATGGGATGAATGGCTCCTTTGTCTATTTTCCTCCCCGGAAGAGTAATATCGATACCTTCTCCCTGTAATCTTTTTTCTTTCTCCAGTTTTTCTATTTCTACCTCTTTTGTCTCGAGTAGATCTTCAATCTCTCTTTTTGTTTGGTTTAATAACTGCCCAATTTTTGGTCTTTCCTCCGGAGAAAGTGTTCCTAACTTTCTCAATAGGAGAGTTACCACCCCTTTTCTGCCTAAATATTCTACTCTTAATTTCTCTATATCTTTTAAATCCTTAACCAAATTTGATTTAGAAACAATTTCTTTTTTAACCTCTTTTATTTTATTTTCCAATAGTATCCCCTCCTTATCATTAATAGTCCCGATAAAATAAAAAAAGGTTTATAATTTTCTTCGCCTTGTAAAGGGACGAAAATTATTAACCTTTTCCGCGGTACCACCCTTTTTGACCTGCTTTTTATTAAGCAAATCCGTACTTTCCTCCTTATAACAGTAGAGTACTGGCAAAACTTACTTTTTAAAATTTCAGCCTGCAGTTCTAAAGTGAATTTCGGTTATTGCTTATCCGGGTTAAGTATCAAGTTAGTTATAACCTACTTATCTTTATTATAACTTTTAACAAAATATTGTACAGATATTAATATGTATAAAAATAAACTTAATTTACGCTTTCTTTAGCTACTTTCACCACACTAACAAATGCTTCATGATTTCTTACTGCTAATTCAGCTAACATTTTCCGATTGATTTCTACTCCTGCAACCTTTAAACCTCTTATAAATTTATTATAAGATATTCCTTCGTTTCTGGCAGCAATACCAATTCTGGTTATCCACAAACCTCTAAAATCTCTTTTTCTCGCTCTTCTATCTCTATAGGCATAAGAAAGCGCCTTCATCATAGATTCATGAGCAGTACGATAAAGTTTGCTTTTTGCTCCCCAATATCCTTTTGTTAATTTTAATACTTTATTTCTTCTTCTTCTTGAGGCAACACTATTTGTCGCTCTTGGCATCCTATTCACTCCTTATTTTTTATATCCAAATTGTTTTATATTTATTTGATTTTTTATTTAAAGTTATTCTTAAAATAGCATTCCGATATCATTAAAAAAATATTAAGAATATGGTAATAATACTTTAATATTTTTTACCTCAGCACTACTAACCGTAGTATCTTTCCTTAGATTTCTCTTGCGTTTTGCAGTCTTTTTAGTCATAATATGACTTTTATAAGCCTTTGACCTTATTATCTTACCTGAACTACTTACCTTAAATCTTTTTGCTGAACTCTTATGTGTCTTCATTTTGGGCATATATCTTACTTCTCCCTTAGCAATATTTAATTATTTTGGCATTAAAACTAAAGTCATATTTCGCCCTTCTAATTTTGGTTCCTTTAAAACTTTAGCTATTTCGTTAGTGTCTTCAATTATACGTTCTAATAATTTTCTTCCTAAATCTACATAATTCATCTCTCGCCCTCTAAACATTATAGTCATTTTCACTTGATTACCTTCTTCTAAAAATTTACATAGATTTTTTACCTTAAAATTGTAATCATGTTCTCCAATATTAGGGCGCATCTTTATTTCTTTCATTCCGCCGCTTTTCTGTTTCTTCTTCCCGGTCTTATTTTTT
>JAHIPR010000190.1 GCA_018903015.1 bacterium | reverse complement strand
TTAAAAAGATGATAGGAATTAGTAGATGAAGTGGTATATTACTAAAAGATTATTAATGTTGATTCCAGTACTATTAGGAGTTTCAATTCTCGCCTTTTCTTTAATTCGTTTAGCCCCCGGTGACCCGGCAGTAACTATAGCCGGACAACATGCCTCTCCTCAGGTTATCAGTGCCATCAGAGAAAAATACGGGTTAGATAAACCTCTCACTACTCAATATTGGGTCTGGCTCAAACAGGTCTTGCGAGGAGATTTAGGTCGTTCTATAGTTTCGAATGAATATGTAACTAAAGAGATATTGGAAAGATTTCCTAATACAATCGAGCTTACTATGTTTGCCATGATTTTTGCTATAACCATCGGTTGTATTGCGGGAATTATCTCTGCCTCACGGCAGTATTCGGTTTTTGACTACAGTTTTATGGGGCTAGCTATCTTCGGGGTATCGATGCCCGTTTTCTGGTTGGGAATTATGTTGATGATGATTTTTGGAGTATATCTGAGGTGGCTGCCTATCAGTGGTCGGATAAGTATGATGATATCTTTCCAGCGCATTACCGGTTTTTACCTGTTGGATAGCCTTATTACCGGCAATTTTGCCGCTTTTATAAGTTCGCTTCGTTATTTAATCTTGCCTTCTATTGCCCTGTCTACTATACCTATGGCTACTATTGCCCGGGTAACCAGGTCAAGTATGTTAGAAGTATTAAGGCAGGATTTTATCAGAACAGAAAGAGCTAAAGGATTATCAGAAAGAATGGTAATTTATAAACACGCAGTAAGAAATGCTATGATTCCGGTAATTACCGTAATCGGATTGAATTTTGGTTTGCTATTGGCCGGTGCAATCTTAACCGAAACTGTCTTTTCTTGGCCGGGAATCGGAAGGTATGTGGTAAATGCAGTAAATATGAGGGATTATCCTGTGGTACAGGGATGTGTATTATTTTTTGCTTTAATGTTTGTCATTGTGAATCTAATAACTGATATTGTTTATGTTTATATCGATCCAAGAATTCATTACGGATAGGTAAAAAAAAATGGAAAGAACAAGAGAGACTAAAACCCAAGAATTAACCAGAAGACTTAAATATAATAAATCAGCAGTCTTTGGTCTGGTAATTGTTATTATACTCATTTTATGTGCCATTTCAGCTAATTATATTGCTCCTAATAGCCCTACTCCTTCTCCTCCGGAACTTTTCAAGGCTTTAAAACCGGGATTCTGGAGTGAAGATGGAGTAGAAGGTATGCCCTTAGGGGCTGATGGCCTGGGGAGATGTGTTTTAAGTAGAATTCTCTATGGAGCCAGAGTTAGTTTAACTGCAGGTTTTGCAGCAGTAGGAATTGCCATGTTCCTGGGAATAACCTTTGGAGTAATAGCAGGCTATTATGGAGGATGGGTAGATGCAGTAATTATGAGAATAGTTGATATTATGTTTGCCTTCCCAGCATTGTTATTGGCTATTGTAATTGTAACCGTTCTGGGTCAGGGATTGGATAAGGCAATGATAGCAATAGGCATAGTCTATACCCCTCAAATGGCAAGGATTATCAGAAGCTCGGTACTCTATATTAAAGAGATGGAATATATTGAAGTCCAAAAAGCAATCGGGTCGAGTGATGCAAGAATTATCTTTCGCCATGTCCTACCTAATAGTATAGCACCGGTTATTGTATACGGCACCTTGATGTTGGCTACTGCTATTTTAGACTGTGCAGCTCTCGGCTTTTTAGGGTTAGGAGCTCAACCTCCCACTCCGGAATGGGGTGCTATGCTCTCTAAAAGCTACTCTTATATTGTGAGTGGAGCATGGTGGGCAGCAACTTTTCCCGGAATAGCAATATTATTATCTGTTATAGGCCTCAACCTATTAGGAGACGGTTTACGAGATATCTTGGATCCCCGACTTAAAACTTAATGGTGTACCACCAGGATAAAGCGAGACAAGATATGAAAATATTATTGGAAATAAAAAATTTAAAAACTCACTTTTTTACCCATGAGGGCACAGTAAAGGCTGTAGATGGAGTCAGTTTTAAAATTAATCAGGGGGAAACTTTAGGAATTGTAGGAGAATCCGGAAGTGGCAAGAGTGTCACTGCTCTATCAGTAATGAGATTAATTCCTCATCCTCCGGGAAAGATTATAGGGGGAGAAATATACTTCGAGGGCAAGGACCTCTTAAAGTTAGAGGATAAAGAAATTAGAAAGATAAGAGGGAAGAAAATATCAATGATCTTCCAGGAGCCTATGACTTCATTAGACCCGGTATTTACTATTGGTCATGAAATTGTGGAAGCTATTCAATTACATCAGGGGTTAAATAAAAAAGAGGCCAGAAAAAAGGCTATAGAGATATTAAAGATTGTAGGGATACCGGATG
>JAHIPR010000189.1 GCA_018903015.1 bacterium | reverse complement strand
TATCCATTAATATCTGGCGATGGCTATCCGGTGTACTTTTTATTTGTTCCCATGTTTTGCCTATCTCTTGACAGGCGATTTCAATGACTTTATCTCTTGTGCAATAGCTATGAATCTTTTTTACAGCAGGAATCTCTTTTTCTTTTTTCAGTAAATGTTTCTCCTTGATCTCCTGGACAAATTGTTCATTTCCCAAGATAGAATTTCCGATGATTTGCTTATTTATTTCCCATTTTGAAGACAGATCGCCTTGCAGAGCCTGCCAGTAGTTGTTACGTCCTTTTGGATTGTCTCCTCCATATTCTAAAAGGACGGTCTTATAATCCACAAAGGATGATGTATGGTCTTTATTTAGATAACCTTTCAGGCTGCTCCATTTGAATTGTCTTAAATATTTCTCTTTTTCTTTTAGGGGAACTTTCTCCATCTTTACCACTCTTAGCGGATTAAGATGAATATAACGGGATAAGATAGGTAAATAATGATCTTTTTGAACCAGTATGCTTTTATATCTGCCTTGGAAGAGATGTCCGACCCGGTTATATTTTCGATTATAATAAGAGGTATAGGTAATATTAAATTGTCTCATCAATTCGCTGAGATTGGCCAGAGGAGTTTCTAATAGAAGGTGAAAATGATTGGACATGAGTACATAACTGTAGAGAATAACCTGATAAGTATTTAGGGATTCTTTCAGAGTTTTGATAAAGAAATTCCGATCCTGGTCGTCTGCAAAGATATTTCTTCTTTCATTCCCACGAGAGGTAATATGATAGAAGGCATTTTTATACTTAATTCTTAATGCTCTGGCCATAAATAAAGGATAGCTTAAAAGGGGTCAACTGTCAAGAATAAAGATTTGACCCCATTATAATTCCCTGTCACACAAAATCGACGATGAACTCTTTTAATGCAGAAGCTATTTCAACCAGTTTAGTACAATCAACCAACTCCGAAGTATCTTTTTGGGTATGGGTAATTTTTTCCATCAAGTCCCTCATCTTCTCTGCCGTAAAAGCAATTGCCGGTATCCCCTTCTGTACAAAAATCATATGGTCTCCCTGAAACCATTCTTCTCCCCGGACAATACCGTTAAAGCTGCTGAAAATTTGATGTGCTTTTTTACTGATGATATCCGGACATTCATACATGGAGAAAGCTGTCTTTCCTTTTATATAACCCACATCATCCAAATTTATCGCAACCAAAACTTTTTCCAATTCATTTCCATAACGGCGTAAATAATCCATCTGTCCCCCTACACTAAAATTATCCTCTCCGTTAAAAGCAATGAATTCGATAGCCATCGGTCCATCATATTTTTGAAGCATTTTGGCAAGTAGCAGTAATACAAGGGTACCCGAAGCATTATCTAAAGCACCGGGTGTATTACTGTATGCGTCGATATGGGCACAGACAATGATTTTCTCCTTAGCATCCGGATTTTTTCTGGCAATCACATTGCAGGCTGTTGACGGAATACGTTTAGCTTGAATCATAAGGAGAAATTCATGATAAGTGTTCGCAGCAATTTCTTCACCAACAGTATCAGTGCAATACACCGACGGTATATCAAAATCACCGTCTTCTATTAAAGGAAAAGGATATAGTGCACCGACCAATTCCGGTTTCCTGGCTGTTGCTGTAATAATGGCAGCAGGTTGTCTCTCTTCTAAAATGGCATATATCCTCTTATGATGTTTAGGATTATAGAAAACAAAATTCTTAGGCACTAATTGCTCGGCACATATCTCCCCCTTCATCAGTAGAATCTTGCCGGTGCAATAACATTTTTCCAACTCCCCAATGGTAGAGACTGTCACCAGCTCAGCTGTTACATCACATCCCAAGGAATACGGACTGATGTACACTTCAAATGAATTCCCATTGCATACCAAAGAACCTTCACCGCTTTCAAAGTCCAAACAGGTAAAAGGAGTAACATCAATCTTATATCCCCATGGTTTTATGGTATCATAAAAAAAATCTGTGGCGGTACGATTGCCTTTTGAGCCTGTCCGTCTATTGGGTTTTACCCTGCACAGGGTTTTTAAATATTCGGAAGCTTTTTGTAAATATCCTCTTTTATTTATGGTTATATCCTCATTAATTAATCATTTTGAAAAAAATATTAATTGTCTCGATTATTTTATCACTTTTTCATTCCTGAATGCTATTTTATTCAATTCACTTGGTATTATGGGTAAAACCTTTCCCCATGTAGGATAGACTTATCTCCTTCTGACTTGACTCCCGTAAACTAAAAAGTTTTTTGAAAGTAGTGGGAATCGGGTAACTGGAAATATTTTTAGCAATTTTTGTTGCATCCTTCCTATAATGACAAAATATTATTATTTATACCTCTTGAATTTGTGTTAATATAAATAATATGATGGTTTTATTATAGCTGAACTCAACATTTTTTTGTTACAATCTGATATAAAAGTACGGAAAAGATGATGCCAGGGTAATGAAAAAATGAAAATAAACCAACATAAAATATTATAAAAAGATAAAATATTTTTTAAAAGAGGTGATGTGGGATGGATATTAATCTATTATCATTATTAATCAAACGGAGAAGCATCAGAAAATATAAAAATAAAAAAGTAGAGCAAGAAAAGATAGACAAAATGATTCAGGCTGCATTATTGTCTCCATCTTCTCATGCCAACTATCCCTGGCAGTTTATTGTGGTTGAAGATAAAAAATTGCTATCCCGGTTATCTTTTTCCAAAATGCATGGCTCTGCATTCTTATCCAATGCCCCCCTGGGAATTGTGGTTACGGCAGATCAGAATCTATCAGATGTTTGGATTGAAGATGCTTCCATTGCTTCTACACTCATTATGTTAGCCGCACATTGGATGGAATTGGGAAGTTGCTGGATTCAAATAAGAAAAAGAATGCATTCGGAAACCAAAACTGCCGAAGAATATATCAGGGAAATACTTAAAATACCTGAAAATGTAAACGTCTTGTCCATTATCGCCCTTGGTTATCCTGATGAAGAAAAAATGCCGAAAAGTAAAAATAAATTATTATATGAACGCGTATTTTATAACTCTTTCGGATAAAAATATAAGATGACCTTCTTCTTCCTGAAATTTGACAAGGCAACATCTTTCCCCTGGCTATCAGGTAGAGTAAAATCAGGTGCTTTCATTCCTTCTTTTAATTCCATTTTTTTACCTTCTTTTATTTTAAAGGACCACCCTGACAGGATGGTTTTAAGGCAATGGCATCAATTTCAACCAAAACGCCCGGAGGGAATGCTTTTACTGTACCGGTAGTTCGAGCAGGCGGTTCAACAGGAAAAAATTCTTGAAATACCTCATTCATTCCCTTAAAATCATTAATGTTTAAAAGGAAGGCACTGATTTTTAATATATCTTTAAATCCTGCACCCTCTGCCGCTAATATTCTCTCTATATTTTTAAACACCTGCCTGGTTTGTTTTTTGATATCCTGCTCTATAAATTTGCTTGTTTTTGGATCAACGGGAAGTTGTCCGGATACAAAAATAAACCCTCCACCAACTGTACCTTGAGAATACACCCCTAAAGGTTTGGGGGCTTCATCACTATATATTATTTTTTTCATTGCTTTCTCCTTTTTAGTTAATCTTATCATATTGATAAACAGCTATGAGCTTTATCCTTTGATTAATGCTATTTCTTCTTTTAAAATGAGGCTAAGCTTATCAAGGTCAATATTTCCCCCACTTAAAATAGCAACCACCTCCTTATCTTTTATATTCAATTGATTAGAAATGGCTGCAGCAATACTCACTGCTCCCGATGGTTCAACCAATAATTTTGCCCGCTCCAAGAGAAAAACAAGCGCTTTTTTTATCTCGTCCTCTGTAATCAAAACGACGTCATCTACATATTTACGCACTATATTAAATGGCTTGATACCCGGTTTTTTTAAAGCCAGGCCGTCAGCAATGGTATTTACATTTTCTTTTTCCGCTATACTATTTTGTTTAAGAGAAAGCCACATGGCATTGGCATTTTCCGGTTCTACCCCTATTATTTTCACCTTGGGATTTTTCGCCTTAATTGCCAGAGCAATCCCTGAAATAAGTGCCCCTCCGCCAATAGGACAAAAAATAACCTCGGTATCCGGTTTCTCTTTCATCACCTCTAAACCTATTGTTCCATGTCCGGCAATTAAATAATCATCCTCAAAAGGACTGAGTAAAGTAAGGTCTTCAGCGTTGGCTATTTCCATCGACTTGTTGATGACATCATTGGAATTTCTTCCGTATATTACTACTTCCGCTCCATATCCCCTGGTAGCATTTATCTTTGTTGGGGAAGCTTTTTCTGTCATAACAATAACTGATCTGACCTTAAAAATCCGGGAAGCGTAAGCAACTGCCTGCGCCCAATTACCGGCAGAACAGGTCACTACTCCTTTTTTCTTCTGTTCATCCGTTAAATTAAAGATGACATTTATAGCCCCACCAAGCTTAAAAGAACCGGTTACCTGAAGGTTTTCAGGTTTTAAATAGATCTGATTCCCGGTCATTCGGCTTAATGTTCCGGAATATTGCAATAAAGTAGGATTTTTATATTTTGTCACCTTAGAATAAGCCGCTACAACATTTGAATAATTTACCATTTTTGATTACCTTATTTTTTATTATCTATGCGAAGTTAAGAGCAAACTGAACCTACAAAGAAATTTCTACAGGCAAGCCATCTTTATCAATATTGTATTTTCCAGGGTGAGAGAATTTACGGGAGTCAAATTTTTAATGTTGTCAGTAAAAGTGTCCTTCTGAAAGATTATTTTTCTAGAATAGAGAACCATCTCCGGTGTTCACCCCCTGTGTTCAGTGAAACCATTTCTTTATGAATTTTTCTGCTTGTTTTTTTACAGAAGGTCGAGTATTATTCAGCTGCCTTTTTCACTATCAATGATTGATATAAGCGCTTCGATGAGTTTGGGATTTTTAATTACCTGATTCACTATCTCATCAATATCTTTTTTTGATTTAATTTGTTCGATTATTTTTTGTCCTGTCATCAAAATAATTTGCTCAATTTTTCAACCATTTCAGTAATCTGTTTTTCACGGCTAGGTTTTGACCAGTTAACGACTGCGGTTCCGCAAACAGTTGCTCCCTTGGATTCACAGATTTTTTCCATTTGCCCGATTGCGCGGTTTCCCCCCAACCAGGGGAAAGGAAAAAATTGAGTCACCAAAAAGGCGACTTTTTTATCCTGTAGTAATTTTATCTGTGACAGATAGTTTGTCATTGCGGATGATAGGGAAAAGGCTTGCACCGGAGAGCCGAAAACCAGCGCATCGTATGAATCGTTATCGTGAAGCGTTTCGAACTTAATATCTTTTGTTCCCGGTTTTACTTTACCGATAACTTTTAGTCTTTCGATGTTCACAGAATGTCCGGCTTTGACAAGTTTTTCTTTGAGCTTCTGGGAAACGGAATAGGTGTTGCCGGTTTCAGAATATAAAATAATACCGATATTCATAATAAATTCCTCCTACTGTATATTTAAAGCCCGACCAAAGGAAACAATGCTCCTTCTCAATGAATTTTAAAAACAGATGACATAGCATGGTTATTTTAAAGGTCGGCAGCATTTTAAATCTATAGATTATTCATCTTGAGACAGCAGATGACTATGTGATATGTATGATTACATTTTATATATAGGGCGTGAATATGTCAATGAATGGTGCTGCACTGATATTCAAAAAAACAAAAACGCTTTGTTTTTCTGGAACAAACAACCGCCCCCTGTCACAACATAAGATGAATTTTTTTGGAAAAAGATCATTCTTTGGTTATTTTTGATATAATAAAGCATTATAGTTAAGGAGGAAGGTGCCGATATGGATACCATTTTTCAGTGGGGATTAGATCTCATTATTATGATTCAACAGATTGACACACCATTGCTGGATTCTTTTTTTCGGGCTATCACCTTACTTGGAGATGAATTATTTTACTTGCTTTTATTTTCCTTCCTCCTTTGGTGTGTTGACTTTTATTTGGGGATACGGGTCGGAATTATCTTTTTATTATCCGTTTATGTTAATACCGGATTAAAAGAGATATTTCAGCAGCCCCGACCTTTTGATATTTTACCGGAAATTCAAAAGGTTCATACCTCTGGATATGGTTTTCCCAGCGGCCATGCCCAGTCTTCCCTGGTGGTCTGGGGGAGTGTAACTTATTGGAAAAAGCAAACCTGGATTCGCAACCTTTCTGTTTTACTGATTCTATTGATTGGATTTTCCCGCATCTATCTGGGCGTCCATTTTCCCACCGATATCCTGGGAGGATGGTTAATTGGCGGACTCATTCTCAGTCTAAGTTATTTTATTTTTTTAAAGATCAAACTCGATTTTATTCAAAGAAATATGATATTTAAAATAATTGGCATTACGCTATTTCCGGTAACCTTATTACAAATTCAATCATCCCCGGATATTATCAGTTCGGTAGCTGCTTTGACCGGCGTTGGCTATGGCCTGCTATTTTTTTCTTCTTTTATTGGAGGGATTCGACCGGGGAACTGGCTGCAGCGGCTTATCACTTTTTTGGTTGGGATTATCGGAATAGGGATATTATATCTTGGATTGAAATTGATACTTCCTTCAGAGGGCCAATCTTTCTATCAATTAAGCCGACTTTTCCGTTATCTGTTATTGGGCATATGGATCAGTTTTGGGGCACCCTGGTTATTTATCCGGATGGGATTAGCCCGTCAAGTGGAGAAAAAACCATAAAACGAAAGACATGGGTTTATGTTTTGGCCAAATGTGACGGCGGATAACCGCTCTTTGTCACACTTTACTTCTCAATACTATACCTCGATTAATACCTAAAATTTCAGCTAAATCCCTGATGGACAAATTAAAGAAAATGGGACCTATCTTTTCGCACAGTCAAGCTGGTAAAGACAAATAACCTTAGTCCTCTTGTCTCCTCTTTATGCCTTACCGAAATGGAAAGTAATTTTATTTTCTAATCCTTTTTTCTTGGTTAAGTGTTTTGCTTCTTCGATTAATTTTTCATCGATATCTATTACTACAACATTACAACCATATTTCTTGGTAATTAACATAGCTGTTGTACCTTTTCCGCTTTCATCTTCCCCTTCAACTTTTTTAATCGCTTAATGAAAATAGGTGTCTTGTATATTACTAGTAACTTATTATTTATCAAGAAAAGATGTTAATATGATACTGGATGAGTTTGTAGTTGGTTAAGGCCGTTGTGTCCCTGGAGCAATCATCATTTTGATGATTAGCTCGTAATTATAGATTGGCCGCCCTCCTACAATCTTGGACAGTATCAGAAGCGAAATATAAAATATTTCAGCTTGCATTGATACAAGGTAAAGTTATAGAAGGGCGACCATGCAAACTCTCCTAAAAATCATTAGGAGGTTTCATCATGTATTATATCGGAATTGATGTATCAAAGAAAGACCTATCGGTATTTGATGGTAAAAAAGATTTGAAATTTATAAACAAAGAAGGATTAAAATCTTTTAAAAAATATCTGAAAAAGAAAGTTGACTTTTCAGATTTGGTCATCATCTTTGAACCGACTGGAGTATATTCACTATACCTAAAAGAATTCTGTGCTGAAAATAATATAAAGGCTTATATAGTAAATCCCAAGAAAAGCCATAATTTTACCCGGGCCTTAGGGAAACGTTCAAAGACCGATAAGATTGATGCTCGAATTCTCTACCAATTCCATAAGCTCATTGATTTAAAGGATATCAAGATACCTAAGATAGACCAACAGGCTAAGGCTTTAGCCTCCTATCTCACCAGCTATGAGTTTGCCCTAAAGCAGAGAGTCTCTTTGTCCAATCACTTAGAGAGCCTGCGAGATAAAGGCCTTATTGCCCTGATGAAAAAAGATCTGAAAAGGGCCAAAAAGTTAGAAGATAAAATCTTTAATGATATTTTAGAATATGTTAGTAAAAACCAGAACTTAAAAGAAGATTATCAAAGGCTTCTTACTATCTCCGGTGTAGGAGATAAAACGGCTATCGCCCTACTTACTCTATTTAAAACTTATCAAGGTACAAACCGGGCACAGATAACCGCTCTTGCCGGACTTGATCCAGTAAGAAGAGAATCCGGAACCTCGGTAAAGGGCAAAGTTAAGATCAGTAAAAATGGTAAAGGAATATACCGTAAAATACTCTATTTACCTACCATTTGTGCAACTGTTCATAATCAGAAAATCAGGGTATTTTATCAACGGCTATTAGCCCATCATAAGATCAAGAAATTGGCCGTTATTGCTTCCATGAGAAAAATACTCTTAATAGCTCATGCAATGTATAGAGATAAGACAGAATATGTTGCTGCCTAGATTCTTTAAAATATTTACAATAAAATAGAGTGTCAAAAGGAGAGTTTGCGGGTTGACTTTTAACACAGTATCTTGTCCCGTGAGGGGCAAGCTCTGTGTAAACAGGTGAAACAATCTCTATTCATAATGTAGAACAGGCGTCTCGCCTGTTATTGAGACCATTAATACTATAAAAAATTCCAGAACTAAGACCAGATCTACTCATCCTTGATGAGTTGGGATTTAGAAGATTACCTGGATATGGTGTGGATGATTTCTTTTAAATAATCTCTAAAAGATATGAAAAAGAATCACTCATTATTACTATTAACAAACCCTTCGAATAATGGGGAGATATCTTTATTGATAACGTTCTGACCCCAGCTATTCTGAACCAAATCGTTCATTATTCTACTATAATCAAGATCGATGTTCCTAGCTATCGTGCTAGAAATCTGAGGAAGGGAGGAGGTAATAATTTTTAATTTTTTTATTTTACCTCTGGAAAAAAGTCTGGCCTTTGTTCTGGAATTTTGCTTGACTTTGAGGATAGGAATTTCTGATTAGCTGGTCTATTACAGATAAACCCTTATCTATCTGATTAGATAACAGCAGGTCTTTTATTACCTTCTGTTCCTCTTTCCTTCTACTTAAGGATTCTTTAAACCTTTTGTAAAGGTGGTAGAGATCGAGAATATAAGTGGCAGAAGAAAAGTAATCTTTGATCCCGGAGGTGATCCAGGAATCCCCGTCTCCTCCGAAGATGACCTTTTTTACTTGGGAGAGGGAGAGTCTCTCTTCGGCTAAAAGACTTAAGTTTCTCATAAACTCTTTCCCTGTCCCGATGAAGGTGAATTTCTCCTTTAGTTTTTTGGATTTACCGGTAGAATAGCGGACTTCTTTTCCGGTATAACCTACACCCACTTTTACTTCCATCTTTTCTTTTTTCTTCTTGCCTCTATGCTGTAAGCTAATATAGGTAGCATCTGCTTCCATGTAGGCAGTATCAGGGGCCTCTTTATCCGGATAATTTAAGTTCTCTATCTGTCTTAACTTTTTCTCCTGGTTTTCAATGATTAACTTACCCTCTTTTATTACCGATTGTCTTATGGCCTCATGGCAGCGGGGACCACCGATTAAGAGTCTTATTCCCTCTACTACCTCCCGGTAAGAGGAAAGAGCAGAAAGAAAACACTCTATCCTGGCTCGAGATAGACTGATGCGTTGGTTTTTAACTATACTTAAGGCCTCATCTAAGAGATAATGGCTTTTGTTTTCCTTGTCTTTGTAACGGGTACGGGAATAGAGGATATCACCAAAACGGGTGAGAAAGTATTTTTCTCTTTTACCGGTGTTCTTTAGTTTCCCTCTTTCTCTCTTATTACGCAGGTAATTATCTATATCGGTAATAGCTTTTTCAAATACTTTACGGGCTATACTCTGTAATATTTCAAAGAGCATATTTTCTATAATATCAAAGGTTAGACCTTTAATAGGTATGTTAACCTTGACCTCGGGAAAGATTATTGTTATAGTATCAGTATCCATGGGTGTAGCTTACCTCCCTTTTGTAAAGGGTTTTTGTTTATATATAGGTAAGTCTACACCTTTTTATTATATTTTTACAATCCTTCTCTTACTATTTGTCTTATTACTAACCAAAGAAAGTATTATTAATATATACTATATTTTCTTCTAACTACCCCACTAAAGTTTACACTAACAAAAAAGCAAGACTTGTCTAAAATAGTATACACGAAAGCCTTATGCTATAAGGGTTTCGAGAGAAAAACGACTAGGATGCTCGTAGTCGCGTTTCTTTGAGTTGACCTATACTTTACCCCTCGAAAAGCACCATTTTTTAACTAAAATTTCAGATGTTCAAAAAATGAAAATGGCTATTTTTAAGGGTTTGGTGATTCTGAAAGAGCAAAAATACCCCAAAATCAGGGTAGTAAATTGCCGATTTTTTAAATTTTTGCGTGCGTTTAAAGGCACTCTCCGTGCGTTTCTAGGGCATTCCTGAAGAGGGTCTGAAACCCTTGAAAACAAAGGGTTATCTGTCATTTGGAGTATTTTATAAAGTTGCGAAGCCTGATTCCGGCTGCTCCCGAAGAACCGTTCCCTTTACATCTTATGAACTTGACAATAATTCACTTTGTCAATATTTCATGTTATAATAAGTAACTTAAGAGGATCACTAATAGAAGGCCGTTCTATACTACCTTAAGGAGAATGAAATTATAAATGGCAAATGACAATTATTGGCTAAAAATCGCTAACTACGATTTAAACACAGCAAAGGCAATGTTAAAATCTAAGAGATACCTATACGTGGGATTCATGTGTAATCAATCTATAGAAAAAATACTGAAAGGTATTTACTCTGATAAATTTAACCATTACCCCCAAGGATTCATAATTTAGCCAGATTACTAAAATTGGTAGAGTTAGGAAATGATATACCCAAAGATCTACTTGAAATTTTAAATGAGTTAAACCCTTTAAATATCGCTGCTAGATATCCTGACCAACAGTTAGACATAATTAAAGAATTAGATTTTGATTATTCCTCCAAACTACTTGAAAATACAAGGAGATTATTTAAATGGTTAGAGACAAAGCTGTAATAATAAATAAAATTAAAAAATATATTAAAGCTTTAGAAAAAGATATCACAATATATAAAGTAATTCTTTATGGTTCATGGGCAAATGGAAAGCCTGATGAATTTAGCGATATAGATTTAGCTATTTTTTCTCCTGACTTTGGCAAACATAAACTAAAAGAGCTGCAATTGCTTTCAAAGTTATCCTGGGAAATTGATGAATCAATAGAAGCTATACCCTATTCTTCTAACATATTACTTACTCAAAATCCCAAAATTTTTGCGCATAAAATTATAGAAACAGGAGAAACTATTTATGATAGGACTATAAAGCATTAAAAGTTAAAAAAATATAACTCAATAACATCTCTCTTTACCTTCTGACTAAAGCAATTTCGATAATCTACCTCCCCTAAGAAATAAAATTTGCCCAAAAACGCACTCCTGAAAGCCTTATATCATAAGGGTTTTAAGAGAAAGATGCTGTAAACGCGCGTAGTAGCATTTCTTTGGGTTGACCTATACTTTACCCCTCAAAAAAGCACTTTTTTGGCTAAAATTTCACTCTTTCAAAAACTGAAAATGGCTATTTATAAGGGTTTTAGAATTTCGGGGAGGCGAAAATACCCCAAAATCAGGGTAGTAAATTGCCGATTTTTCAAATTTTTGCGTACGTTTAAAGGCACTCTCCGTGCGTTTTTGGGGCATTCCCGTAGGGACACGGCGTGCCGTGTCCTTTGGTGCCTAAAAGCCTTGCAAATAAAGGGTTATATGTCACTGCGAAGAGCGAAGCAAGCCTGCCCCAGCGAAAGCAGGAGTGGCAATCTCCGCTAAAGAAAAAGAAGTAAAATATTTAATTAGGCAAATGGCAATTACCAAGAGGATATTGCAATAGGATTGTTGAAGAGCATCTTTCATATTCTGATATTGAATAATATATCCCCAAATTAAAATTATTGTAAAAAGTAAAGCCAGACTTAGAATACAATTACATTGGAAAAAATTCCATAGCAATCCAAACCAAGTCTGGCTTAT
>JAHIPR010000020.1 GCA_018903015.1 bacterium | reverse complement strand
TCTTTAATCTGCTCCTGTGTCATAAATATATGAGCATCATCCTGGGTAAAAGACCTTACCCTGAAGAGTCCGTGAAGCACCCCGGACAATTCATGTCTGTGCACTAACCCCAATTCTCCCATTCTAAGCGGTAAATCTCTATAACTGTGAAGGGTGGTTTTGTAAATTAAAATTCCTCCGGGACAATTCATCGGTTTAATAGCATAATCTTCCTCATCTATCTTGGTAAAATACATATTTTCCTTATAATGATCCCAATGCCCGGATTTTACCCATAATGATTTATTTAAGATAATCGGTGTTTTAACTTCTGTATAGCCGCTCTTATAATGTTCCTCTTTCCAGTAATCCTCCAGGATATTTCTTAACACCATTCCCTTGGGATGAAAGAAAGGAAAACCGACTCCCTCATCATGAAAGCTGAATAAATCTAAATCTTTTCCTAATTTTCGATGGTCTCTCCTTTTTGCTTCTTCAATTAATTTTAAATAATTGTCCAGTTCGGATTTTTTATCGAATGAGGTTCCGTATACGCGCTGCAGCATCTTATTTTTTTCATTTCCCCTCCAGTATGCACCGGCAATACTTAAAAGTTTAAAAGCTTTTAACTTCCCGGTAGAAGGAATATGGGGGCCTCTGCATAAATCAATAAAACCTCCCTGCTGATACAAGGTAACCATATCATCTACTATATCCTTAATGAGTTCTGTTTTATAATCTTCTTCTTGTTCTTTAAATAATTTTTTAGCCTCTTTTTTACTTATCTCTATCCTTTTTAGAGGGAGATTTCTACCCACTATCTCTTTCATCTTTTTCTCAATAAGTACCATATCCTCCGGAGTAAAAGAACGGTCTAAATCAAAATCATAATAGAAGCCATCCTTAATGGCTGGTCCAATGGCTAATTTTGCCTGGGGGAATAATTCCTTTACCGCCTGGGCCATAATATGGGAACTGCTATGATGGTAAATTTCCCTGCCTTCAGGTGAGGCAAAAGTTATAATCTCAATCCGGTCATTATCCTTAAGGACATAATTCAAATCCTTTTCCACTCCGTTTACTACACCGGCAATTGCCTCCTTGCCTAATTTTTGGCTTATTTTGACAGCAACATCATATAAAGCAGCTCCTTTATTCAATTTTATTTCCGAACCATCTAATAAAACAACTTTAATATTTGACATAATACCTACCTCCTTATAATTAAACAAAAAACTTCTTGTCCTGTATCAGAAAAGGACGAGAAGTTTAATTTAATAATCTCGCGGTTCCACCTTTTTTAGTTTTAGTTAACATCTAAAAATTAACTAAAACCCGCTTAAAAATATTTTATCGAATATGACCCGCCTAATCCTACTCATCTTTTCAGAATTTTAAATTAGGAATTAATGTAGAAAGGGTGTTCGATTAAACTTTTATGTAGATAATTACACCTTTAATAATACCTACTCTCTTTAGAAAAGTTTAGCCTACTGTTTTCTACGCAATCTTATTTCATTTTTAGATTTTAAATGGTGGGCGGTACTGGATTCGAACCAGTGACTTCTTGCGCGTCGAGCAAGCATTCTACCGCTGAATTAACCGCCCGCTACTTGGTACCTGGTTTCTTTATTAAAATTTAAAATTAAATGGAGGCGGCACTCGGATTCGAACCGAGGATGAAGGATTTGCAGTCCTCTGCCTTACCACTTGGCGATGCCGCCATATTTAATTTTTATATAAATGGAGCGGAAAACGGGATTTGAACCCGCGACCCTCGCCTTGGCAAGGCGATGCTCTACCACTGAGCTATTTCCGCAAAAAAGCTGGTGCCGAGACCCAGAATCGAACTGGGCACACGTGGATTTTCAGTCCACTGCTCTACCAACTGAGCTATCTCGGCATTTAAATCGCCTTACATAATTATACCATTAGAGAAAATGGCGGGGCCGACGAGATTTGAACTCGCGATCTCCTGCGTGACAGGCAGGCGTGTTAAACCAAGCTGCACTACGGCCCCTTTATGTTTTTATTAAAAAATTGGTAGGCGGAACAGGGCTTGAACCTGTGACCCCTGGCTTGTAAAACCAGTGCTCTCCCAACTGAGCTACCCGCCCACTTATTTCTTTTTTTCTATGCAAGTGATATTATAACATCTCTTTTTTTCTTTGTCTATAACAATATTAGCATAATATTTAGTAATTTTGCAAATTTAAGTTTATCTGAAAAGGCGCATGTAATACGCCTTCTTATGGGCAGACACAAGGTCTGCCCCTACTAATTTGACTCCTATGTTTTTTCTTCTTCACTATCCGCTGTACGCTCTACGCTATACGCTAGTTTAAAACGGAATATCGTCTTCTGATATTGAAGTATCTTCACTGATTGGTTCATCAGAAACATTTTCTTCGCTCTCTGCGGGACCTTCTTTTGCAGCACCTGCATCTTTCACTAAATCTAAAAACTGTACAGTTCTGGCGTTAATTTCAAAAGAAGTTCTCTTGTTTCCTTCTTTATCCTGCCAATTATTAGACCTTAATTCGCCGCTTATAGCTACCCTTCTGCCTTTTTTTAAAAATTGTGAAACATTTTCTGCCTGCTTACCCCAGGTTGTTACATTTATAAAGAGAACTTCTTCAATGTTATTTCCTTCCTGATTTCGATACGTTCTATTTATGGCAATGCCAAATTTACATACTCCTGTCCCGCCGGGCGTATATCTTAGTTCCGGGTCTCTGGTTAATCTGCCAATACTGATAAAACTATTTAAATCACCAAAAGTAGCCATAAAAATATTTCCTCCTTTATCAATTTAAATTTAATTATTTTTTATTCATCACGGCAACGCCGTGATGCTACAACACGACACATTGCAATCCTAAACACATTACTCATTAGAGGCAGACACAAGGTCTGCCTCTACTAATTTTTCCTGTATTTTCTTTTCTTCACTATACGCTATACGCTACCCGCTCTACGCTATTTTTTATTATTTTATCACAATATTTACCAGTTTCCCAGAAACAACAATAACTTTTATAATCTTTTTGCCTTTAATTT
>JAHIPR010000188.1 GCA_018903015.1 bacterium | reverse complement strand
GGGAGGATTAGTTTAGAAAATGGACTGACTTTTAGATTCCCCAAATCAATAATTAACCAATTAAAAGGAGAAAGTCATTTTCTTGTAGGAGTGGTTACTATTGGAGGATTAATAGAAAAGAAAGTTTCTGAATTATTCTCCCAAGGAGAATATCCTCGGGCATTAGCTTTAGATGCAGTAGGAACTGTAGCAGTCGAAGACTTTAGTCGGGAAGTTAGAAAATTAGCCCGTCAAGAAGTAAAAGAACAGGACTTTAAAACGAGTAGGCATTTTTCTCCCGGTTATGGTGGTTGGGAAGTGTCTCAACAAGAAATCATCTTCAAAAGTATTCTCACTGATAATATCGGAGTAAGGCTAACCAAAGGTTACATGATGCTACCGCAAAAGTCATTATCCTGGGCAATTGGTGCAGGCAAAGAAATAATTACTCCTTCTGAAAAAGATAATAACTGCGGAAACTGTCAGTATGAATGCTGTAATTATAAATTTTAAGTTTCATTAGACAAGGAGAAAATAATGGGAAAAACAATTGTTGAGAAGATACTCTCAGCTCATACAGATACAGATAATCTTAGGATAGGAGATATAATTAAAGCTCGAGTAGACTTTACCTTTGCCAATGATATCACTGCTCCTATAGCTATAAAATATTTTAAGGAAAGTGGTGCCGGACAAGTATTTGACAAAAAGAGAGTTGGTTTAATCCCTGATCATTTTGCTCCCAATAAAGATATAAAATCTGCCGAACAGTGTAAATTGTTGAAAGAATTTGCTCAGGAATATGAAATAGAGAATTATTTTGAAATAGGAAAGATGGGGGTAGAACATGCCCTCCTGCCAGAAAAGGGGTTGGTTCTTCCCGGAGATGTGGTAGTGGGAGCAGATTCTCATACTGGCACTTCCGGGGCATTAGGTGCCTTTGCCATCGGGGTGGGCAGTACCGATTTTGCAGCTGTTATGGCTCTTGGTGAGGTCTGGCTTAAAGTGCCATCAACTATTAAATTTATCTATTCTGGAAAATTAAATAAATGGGTAAGCGGAAAAGACCTAATTCTGTATACTATTTCCAAAATTGGAGTAGATGGAGCAAATTACAAGGTGATGGAATTTAGCGGGGAAATAATTAAAGGTCTTTCTATGGATAACCGTTTTACTATGTGTAATATGGCCATTGAAGCAGGGGCTAAAACCGGGATTATCGAACCTGATGAGATTACTTTGGAATATCTAAAAGGACGAGCCAAAAGACCTTTTCAGATATATCATAGTGATCCTGATGCCCATTATGAAAAAATTATAGAGATTGATGTGAGTAAAATTGAGCCCCAGGTGGCTTTCCCTTATCTACCGGAGAATGCTAAACCGATCAGTGAAGCAAAAGGGATTAAAATTGATCAGTCAATTATCGGTTCCTGTACCAACGGAAGGATAGAGGATTTGCGTATAGCTGCAGAAATCTTAAAAGGGCAGCAAGTTCATTCTGAAGTTAGATTGATTATTATTCCAGCGACTCAAGATATCTACCTGCAGGCCATTCGAGAGGGTTTAATCGAAATCTTTATTACTGCCGGAGCCGCAGTAAGTACCCCTACTTGTGGTCCCTGTTTGGGTGGTTATATGGGTATTTTGGCTAAAGGAGAAAGGGCAATTTCTACCACAAACAGGAATTTTGTAGGGAGGATGGGACACCCCGAAAGCGAAGTATACCTGGCCAGTCCTGCCCTTGCTGCTGCTTCTGCCATTTTAGGCAGAATAGCCAGTCCTGAGGAGGTGAAATAGGATGATAATTAAAGGCAAAGTTTGGAAATTTAAAGACAACATTGATACTGATGTAATTATCCCTGCTCGTTATCTTAATACCTCTGACCCCAAAGAGTTAGCCCTGCATTGTATGGAAGATTATGATTCTGAGTTTGTCAAAAAGATGAATCAGGGGGACATTATAGTGGCGGGTAGAAACTTTGGTTGTGGGAGTTCCCGCGAACATGCCCCTATTGCCCTAAAAACAGCAGGAGTATCTTGTATTATCGCCCAATCTTTTGCCCGAATTTTTTTTAGAAACGCCATAAACATTGGCCTTCCTATTTTTGAATCTGTAGAGGTAGTAGACCAATGTTCTCCAGGGAATATATTAGAGGTAGATACCGTACAGGGAGTAATAAAAAATCTAAGTAAAGATAAAGTGTATAAAACTAATCTTCTTCCTGAATTTATTCTAAAAGTAATTTCAGCAGGGGGCTTAAGAGAATATGTTAAAGAAGAATTAAAAAGGAGAGAAAAGAATGTATAATATAGCTTTAATTCCCGGTGATGGAATAGGGCCAGAAATAATTAGAGAAGGCAAAAAGGTAATAGATGTTGCTTCTTATAAGTATGGAATAAAAATTAATTGGACCGAATATCCCTTTGGAGCTGAACATTATCTTAAAACCGGGGAGTTGCTTCCCGATTCAGCTTTAAAAGAAATGGAAGCTATGGATGCTATCTATCTCGGAGCTGTCGGTGATCCCCGAGTAAAGCCTGGGATTTTAGAAAAAGAAATATTGCTTAAGGCCAGATTTTATTTTGATCAGTATATTAATTTGCGGCCCATTAAGTTATATAAAGGGGTCCCCTGTCCTTTAAAAGATAAGAAACCGGAAGATATTAATTTTTATGTGGTGAGAGAAAATACCGAAGATTTCTATGTAGGAATTGGGGGACGATTTAAAGGAGTAGAGCAAGAAGATAATTTAGAAGTCTTAAGAGAACTGTATAAGACTAAAATTAAGGTCAATTTTAACTTAGAACAAGAAGAAGAGTTAGCTTATCAGATTGGCTTAATTAGTAGACCGGGAGCTCAGAGAGTGATTAAATATGCTTTTGAGTTGGCCAAGAAAAAAGGGATGAATCGAGTAACTTCAGTAGACAAGGCTAATGTATTGACTAATATCTATGGATTATGGAGAGATGTTTTTAAAGAAATATCTACTCAATATCCTGATATAGAAACAGAATTTTCCTTTGTAGATGCGATTACCATGTGGTTTGTAAGAAAACCTGAGTGGTTTAAGGTAGTAGTTACCCCTAATATGTTTGGAGATATTATTACCGATTTAGGAGCAATGATTCAAGGTGGTTTAGGAATAGCCGCCGGAGGAAATATAAATCCTGAAGGTGTTTCCATGTTTGAGCCCATCCATGGTTCTGCTCCCAAATATAAAGGTCAGTCTATCGCTAATCCTATTGCTACTATACTTGCCGGGGCTATGATGTTAGATTGTTTAGGAGAAGTAAAAGCAGCTAAAGCCATTGAGGATGCGACAGAAAAGGTCTTAAGTGAAGGAAAAGTAAGGTCTCATGATTTAGGAGGAGATTCTTCTACTGAACAAGTTGGAGACGAGGTAGTG
>JAHIPR010000019.1 GCA_018903015.1 bacterium | reverse complement strand
TTTTCTTCTGCTTCGTAAATTTCAGTCCTCTGTAGCCCCCTTATTTCAGTGGCAAACTTTTCTAAAGAACTGGCAATTACTGCTAAGGTACCTAAATAATAGGCATGTCGGTCTCTTTGAATAATTTGATTAGAAATCTTTGTTGGTTTCAGACTTAATTTTTCACAAACATATTCCTCGACATGGAGGTCAATATGGGCAAAAGTGCCTACTGCCCCCGATATCATACCATAACTTATTTCTTCCTGCGCCCTCTTCATCCTTCCCAAATTTCTCTCCATTTCGGAGAACCATAAAGCCATTTTAAAGCCAAAAGTAATCGGTTCGGCATGAACACCATGTGTCCTTCCTACCATCAGAGTATATTTGTGCTCTAAAGCCCTTTCTTTTAATGCATTTATTAAATTATCAATATCTTCTATGATTATTTCAGCAGACTGCTTTAACATCAAGGCTAAAGAAGTATCTAATATATCAGAAGAGGTTAATCCTTGATGGAAATAACGGGAATACTCTCCTAAATTTTCCCCCACAGCAGTAGTAAAAGCTAGTATATCGTGCTGAGTCACTTTTTCTATTTCCTGAATACGGTCTACAGAATATCTGGCATTTTTTCTGATGTTTTCAATAGCTTCTTGGCCTATCTTTCCTAATTCAAATAAAGCTTCACAAACTAAAAGCTCTATTTTTAACCAAGTTTTATATCTATTCTTCTCTTCCCAGATATTTTTCATGGCCGGAAGAGAATATCGATCAATCATTGATATCACCTCTTATTTGGTTAGCTGGTTAGCTAGTTAATTGGTTAGTTGGTTATTAGTTTTATATAAGTTTACAGTTATCATTATACAGCTAAAAATTTAAAACTAAAAGCGAAAAACCATAATTCAAAACTCAAAACTTTTTCTCTCAATATTTAATTTTAAGTTCTGTTTTTACTTCTTTATCTTTTCGTTTTTTCTATGTATCATGCGAGATAAGAAAGATGAAAATCAATATATAAAATAATATATTTAAATTTTAAGCTATGGCTTTAAGTTTTGCGCTTTTCGTTTTTCGCTTACGCTACACGCTATCCGATAGAATGAAATACTATTCACTATATACTAATTAGTCGTTAAACTTAAACTAACTAACCAAGTAACTATTTAACCAATTAACATCAATTTTATTCATTCAAATATTTTTTTTCTGATAATAGTTTGACTTCTTTTGGGACCTACAGATACTATAACTACTTTGGTTTTTACCAATTCTTCTATTCGGTTGATATAATCCTTTAATTGTTGGGGAAGGTCTCCGTATTTAGTTATCTGAGAAATATCTCCTTTCCATCCTTCCATCTCTTCATATACCGGGATACAGTTCTGTAAGGTCTCTAAATTAACTGGGAACTCTTTTATTATTTCTTCATTACACTTATAAGAAGTGCATATTTTGATCTTTTCAAAATCACTTAGGACATCTATCTTAGTTAGAACCATGCTATCCATCCCATTAATTCTGACTGCGTAGTTTACTAATACCGCATCGAACCAACCACATCTTCGAGGCCTTCCGGTAGTTGCTCCAAATTCTCCTCCTTTTTGGCGGATATATTCTCCTAATTCCCCTTTTAGTTCAGTGGGAAAAGGTCCTCTTCCTACTCGGGTAGTATAGGCTTTAGTTATTCCCATAACTCTGTCTATTTTAGTAGGACCTACGCCTGTTCCAATGCAGGCCCCGCCGGCTATTGGATTAGAGGAAGTCACATAAGGAAAAGTCCCATGGTCAACATCCAAGAGAGTCCCTTGAGCACCTTCAAATAATATTTTTTTATCTTCATTAATTGCCTGATTTAAGTATAGGGAAACATCTGTCACGTATTTTTTTAATAATTGACCATATTTCTTATATTTTTTTAAAATGTCCTTCTTTTCCTGATCAGATATTTTAAGCCCATATAATTTTTCAAAAATAGTATCCTTTTCGTTTAGATTATTCTCTAATTTTTTTGGTAAAAACTTTTCATCGATCAAATCAATCATTCTTATCCCGGTGCGGGCAATTTTATCTACATAGGCTGGACCAATCCCTCTTTTGGTTGTACCTATTTTATCTTTCCCTCTTTTTATTTCTTTTATCTCATCCAAGGTTTTATGATAAGGTAAGACAACATGGGCTTTAAAATCTATGAATAAATTGTCATCGATTTCTATGTTTTTTTTCTTTAAATTTTCTATTTCCTGCAATAAAGCTTCCGGATCTATCACCACTCCGTTGCCGATAAGACATTTTACCCCTTTATGTAAGATACCAGAAGGTATAAGGTGAAAGATAAATTGTTTATCTCCCTTTACTACCGTATGACCCGCATTACAACCCCCTTGATATCTAACAACAATGTCTGCTT
>JAHIPR010000187.1 GCA_018903015.1 bacterium | reverse complement strand
CGCCCAATGTTTCAGTTGTGGATTTAGTAGTGGTACTAAGAAAGAAAACAAGCCCGGAAGAAATTAATCAATCTTTTAAAGAAGCCTCACAGAGGAGTTTAAAGGGAATTTTAGATTATACTGAAGAACCTTTAGTTTCCAAAGATTTTAACGGTAACTCTTATTCTTCTATTGTTGATGGATTGTCTACTCTGGTAATAGATGGTAATTTAGCTAAAATTATAGCTTGGTATGATAATGAATGGGCTTATTCATGCAGAATCTTAGATCTTATAAAATATATTTGGAAATAAATTAGTATATCGTATATTAGCGTAGAGCGTGTAGCGTTTAGCGTATAGAAAAACAGTGATAAGTAATAAGTAATAAGTAATTAGTGAAAAGTTACGGGTTGCAAGTTACAGGTTTACAAAGAGAAAGTAGGGGTTTGATTCATCAAACCCGTTTCGGGTCGGATAAATCCGCCCCCTACACCAAAAAATATATAATATATGAAAAAAGTTTTGAATTTTGAATTAAGGTTTTTCGCTTTTTACTTTAATTTTTTAGCTTAATTCGTATAAGTATTTTACTAATTCAAAACTATACGCTAAACGCTACCCGCTATACGCTAATTCTATACTAACGACTAAATTAGACAATTGGGGGTTAAAATAATGCGTATTCCAGTAATTGCTGGAAACTGGAAGATGAATAAAAATATCGTAGAAGCAGTATCTTTAGTTAAAGAACTAAAAGATTTTATTCGTGTAATCAAGGGAGTAGAGATTGTAGTTTGTCCATCCTTTACTTCTCTTTGGGTGGTAAAAGGGATAATTGATGGAACAAACATCCATCTGGGAGCTCAGAATATGCATTGGGAAACGGAAGGGGCATTTACTGGAGAAACGTCTCCCTCAATGCTTAAAAATGTGGGATGTGAATATGTTATACTGGGTCATTCTGAGAGAAGACAATATTTTAAAGAGACTTCTGAAGAGGTTGCCAAGAAGACCGAAGCCGCACTTTCAGTTAATCTTATACCTATCGTATGTGTAGGCGAAAATTTAAAGGAAAGGGAAAGTGGTGAAACTAAGGCTATAATAGAACAGGAGATTAAGGCTTTATTTTCAAAAATCGATTCTACCTTAGCAGGAAGAATAATTGTAGCCTATGAACCTATATGGGCTATCGGTACAGGTAGGTCTAGTAGCTCACAGGATGCCAATGTAATAATTAAATTTATTAGGGAACTATTTTCCTCCGAATATGGAAGTAAAATAGCTGAGCGAATAAAAATCTTGTATGGTGGGAGTGTAGACCCTAAGAATATTTCTGAGTTTATGAATGAATCTGATATCGATGGAGCTTTAGTTGGGGGAGCAAGTTTACATGCTTTAAGTTTCTCTCAAATAGTAAAAGCAGCTGAAATACTATAAGGTTAGTATGAATTTTCTTGCTTTTTTACGCAAGACGAAGTTATTCCGGTTCCTGGTTTTTAGTTAATAGTTTATAGTTTTTAGATGAGATTGCCACGCTCACTTCGTTCTCTCGCAATGACATTCTAAACAGGCGAGGCACCTGTCCTATATTGTATCTTATATCTTATAACCGGTAAACTGGCTAACCGGATAACTAATATCCTATACGCTAAACGCTATACGCTCTACGCTATAATGCGAGATACGATTCACGAGATACGAGATACGAGTTTAACTTGAACTTAACATATAATTGTGTTAAAATGAAAAACTGAAATTATTGAGAGAATAAATATAATAAATTAAGGATTTTAGGGAAATTTTTCTTTGATTATTTTAAGCTAATTTTTATGAGAGGAGTTACAGAATGCCTATAGCATTAATGATAATTCAGATTACAATAAGCATAGCTTTGATTTTAGCAGTGATACTTCAGCATAGAAAGTCAAGTAGAGCTTCAGGTATTTTTGGTGGAGGGACAACTGCCGATTATGGCGGGAAGAAAGGCAAAGAAGCATTTTTAATGAAACTTACTACTGTTATAGCGGTGCTTTTTATGTTATCTTCGCTTTTGCTTAGTTTAATTAAATAGAGGGAAAATTTTTAGAAGGATGGATAAACCAATTAGTTCGGTTAAAGAGACAGAAAAGTATTCTATTAACCCAAATAGAAAATTTTTCTCAGCTACTCATGAAGAAATAGAGAAAGGGCTAACTACCGATATATATTTCGTAAGAGCTCAAGAGATATTGAGATATCTTCGTGTAGATAGTACTATAGTAACCGCAGAAATTTTTCCACGTGAGGAAGGTATATTTGCTGGGACCCAGGAAGTATATAATCTTTTAAAAGACAAGAAGATAAAATTATGGTCTTTAGAAGAAGGAGAAAGCTTTCAGCATAAAGATACAGTAATGAGAATTGAAGGACCATACTGTGAATTTGGTGTTTTTGAAACAGTGATTCTTGGTATTTTAGCTAGTAGTTCAGCTTGGGCTACTGCTGCACGTAAATGTAAAGATGCTGCCGGAGCAAAGAAAGTGGTCTGTTTCGGTTCTCGACATATACATCCTGCTGTGGCTTCAGTTATGGAAAGATCTGCACTGATAGGTGGCCTAGATGGAGCAAGTTGTATATTGGGAGCAAAGCTGTCTGGGGAAAAACCTCAAGGGACCATACCTCACACTGTAATGATTATCTCGGGAGATACTATAAAAGCAGCTCAAGCTTATAATGTTTGTATGCCCAAAGATGTCCCTCGAATTATTCTTATCGACACTTTTAAGGACGAAGCAGAAGAGTCCATAAGAGTGGCTCGTGCTTTAAAAAAAGACTTATTAGGGGTAAGATTAGATACTCCAAGCGAGAGAGGCGGGGTAACCCCTGATTTAGTAAAAGAGGTAAGAGCAAGGCTTGATCAAGCTGGATTTCCTTATGTAAAGATCTTTGTTTCGGGAGGACTTACCCCAGAAAGAATAAGTATATTAAGTAAAGAATCGGTTGACGCTTTTGGGGTGGGTAGTTATATAAGTGATGCCAGCCCCATTGATATGACCTTGGATATAAAAGAAATTGAAGGGAAGCCAATTGCTAAAAGAGGAAGAATTCCGGGTAAGATAGAAAATTCAAAATTAAAGCGAATAATGTAAAAATAAGTGTGTAATGGAGGAAAAAGGTGAATGGAGAATTTACTATTACAGGTTAAAGATTTAAAGACCTATTTTTATACTGATGATGGTGTGGTTAAAGCAGTTGATGGTGTTGATTTTACAATAAGAAAAGGGGAAACACTTGGTATGGTAGGTGAGTCAGGCTGTGGAAAAAGCGTTACTGCTCTTTCCGTATTAAGATTGATTCAGGAACCACCGGGGAAGATTGTTAGCGGTGAAATTTGGTTTAAAGGTGAAGAATTATTAAAGAAAAACCCCGAAGAAATGAGAAAGATTAGAGGGAACGATATTTCCATGATCTTCCAAGAACCGATGACCTCCTTAAACCCTGTATATACTATTGGTGAACAGATTTCAGAAGCTATAGTGCTACATCAAAAATTAAATAAAGAAAAAGCCTTAAAGAAAACCGTAGAGATGTTAAGCTTAGTAAGCATACCTTCTCCCGAAACCAGAGTTCATGAATATCCTCATGAATTAAGCGGAGGGCAAAGACAGAGAGTAATGATTGCCATGGCTTTATCTTGTAATCCAGATTTATTAATTGCAGACGAACCAACAACCGCCTTAGATGTTACCATCCAGGCTCAAATTTTAGAACTGATAAAGAAATTAAAAGATGAAATTGGTATGTCAGTTTTAATAATTACTCATGATTTGGGCGTCATTGCTGAAGTAGCGCATGATGTAGTAGTTGTATATGCTGGTAAAGCGGTAGAATATGCAGATGTGAAAACCATCTTTAAAAATCCGAGGCATCCCTATACTATGGCTCTCCAAAATT
>JAHIPR010000186.1 GCA_018903015.1 bacterium | reverse complement strand
TAGTCCAAACGAAAATCGATGTTCCAAAATATGGTCCAAGCACTCTTGAACCAACAAGCTCAAATATCATAACGACCGCTCCACACACGAATACTACAATTTCTAAAAGATATTTACTGATTTTCATATTTTTATCTTAGGCCTTCCCTTCGGCTTTAACTTAAAAAGTCTCTTAAGCTGTCCTTCAAGCCTTTCTATAAAATCATCCGTTCCAAGAGGCCGGCCTGTTCTGGTCTTTTCCCTGATACCATCCATTTCATCGGGATTGTCAGGTGCCTCTATAAATTCCTTCCATTCTTTTGGTTCTTTCTCAATATAATCAAAAAGCTGGTTAACTCCCAATGGGTCGTATTTATCGATTCCGCAATGTATTTTTGCACTTGAGTAGGACCATAAGCAAGGTTTTTTAACCAGTTTTGCTCTTATAGGGTTTCTTTCTATGTAGCGGGTACAGGCTACCATATGCTGCTCATTCAGGACACAGGAGAAGAAGCGGCCCTGGAAGAGATGACCGATTACCTTCATTTTATTATTATAATACTGAGAATACTTCATGTTGGTATATTTGAATACCTTCCCCAGGGAATCTTCCCTTTGGGGAACCGCCATAAAGTGCACATGGTTGGACATAAGACAGTAAGCTAATATGATCAAGTGATAGCGACTACTCTCCTCTTTTAGAAGGGAAAGATATTTTCTTCGGTCAGTATCATCAGTAAATATCTTTTGCTGGTAATTCCCTCTTTGAGTGATATGGTGCGGGTAACCCGCTGCAACGATTCGAGCTATTCTTGGCATATATAAATTATAGGTCTTCGTAGAGATAATGTCAAAGAAAATAGGTGTCTGTCCCTATTTTTTCACTATTTTTTCATCATAAAGGTGTTTACTGCTTAACATCCATAAGCCCTTTTCTTTTTAAAGGCTCAAGCACCATGACTGCTGCGCCAATCAAAACGCCGTCTTCTCCTAACTTAGAAAATTCCATCTTGGGAACAAAGGGGATTATTTTTTGTTTTCATAATATTTTTTCATCTCTTTATTAAATGGTAGTGCAAGTATTTCATCTATAACTGCTTCTGCCTGCTCAAAAGATTTGGTCCTGGGATCCCTTATCAGTATTTCTTGAAGTATCCTTTTATCACCGGATACGAATGCTTCCAATGCCCACTCCATCCTTAACCTCCTCGGGGCAAGATACATATTCATTATCCGTTTTGGTATGGGAGGATTTATCTCTTCCGGATGAATGCCTTCCTTGTTTACTATTACCGGTACTTCTACTACTACATCCTCGGGAATACCCGGGATTATTGGCCCTTTATTGGGAATATTTAGTACAAATCTTCCTTGATTGCCATTGATCAAGGCATCGATAAATGGAATATGTTGTTCCCCGCTCTTAACCTCAGGGGGAAATTCTTGCAAAAGATTAATAGATTTATCTGAGGCAAGCTTAAAACTCTTATCTATTGAAGCCTTCAAATGATTTTCCTGATACCACGCCCAGCCTAAGTCAGAATCTGCTCCTCCCCAGGGCTCTCCATACCATTTTTTCTTCGCCTCCAGATTGTAATGATATTTCCAGCTTCCATTCCTAATACTATCTCCAATGGGCATTTTTCCATAAAATTTGTACATATCTATCGCCGCAGGACTCATTTGGTCATCAAAAGGATCTTTGGGTTTCCATTTCATCGCTTCCTCTTCTATCCATTGATCTATAAGCGGATATGCATCCTTGTCTTTATAAAGAAAACGGGTAAGCCATATATTGTGGTTAAATCCTGCAACTTGCCAGTTCACTTCTCTTATATCCAATCCCAAACTTCTTGCCAAGACTTCGACACCATAATGTCCATGGCAAAAACCTATAACCTTAATGTCAGAATATCTGGATATCAAGGTCGTACCTTCAAATACAGGATTAGCCGACTGAAGAAGCCAAGCATTCGGGCATATCTCTTCCATACTGTGAGCTACCTCTAAAAAATATTCGAGTTGATTGTAATTACTTAAGGTATGGTAATCAGAAACCATATTGAATTCTTGGCTATCTATGCCTCTTGCATACCCATGCATTTCTCCTGCTTTTCTACTGGCATCCAGTTGCCCATGACCACCTATAAGAGCACTGTTGATTACAAAATCTGCGTCTTCAATTGACCGTTTCATATCTGTTGTTTTCTCGAACCTTAAATTAGTCCCCAATAGATCGGCATATCTCTTTGCTAAATTGTGTACTGAATTTAGACGCTTTTCATCGATGTCCATAAGTGAAACAGAGCTTCCAGATAAACCTTTTGTTTTGCAAAGATCTCCTACTAATCTTAAAGAAAAAAAAGCACTTCCTGCTCCTATAATACTTAGTTTTATACCTGACATTAAAATTCCTCCACATAATTTACTTTATCTATATGCATATTCTTGTGTGTTCTTGGGGTCAAATCTTTATTCTTGACAGTTAATTAAATTATTTGTCAAGAATAAAGATTTGACCCCATGTCTTCTCTCTAATAAATAATAACCTTAATAACCGTTAGAAATTCTCTTACATTTTAGCAAGTTTTATCTTTTTTTCCAAAACAACAAACAAAAAGGCGGAAATCACCGCCATGATACTTCCAAAGATAAATGGCGCGCTAACCCCAATATAAGTCCAAAGCAATCCGGCAAAAAGAGAAGCAAAAAAAGTGGTGAGACCAATTATGGTATGATAAACACCAAAGGCCGTGCCGGTCTTTTCTTGGGGAACTAAATTAGAAATATAGGCCTTTCCCACCCCTTCGGTGAGGGCCATATACAATCCGTAAACCGGGAAAAGGAGCCAAAGGAAAAGACTAGAATGGACCAGGCCGAAAAAAAGATACACCGCGGAAAAAAGCAAAAAGCCAGCCAAAAGCACTTTTCTAGGTCCGATCTTATCAGAAATAATTCCGGCAGGTATGGAAAAGATGGCATAGGTAAAATTGAAAAGAACATAGGCCAGTACAACTAAACTCAATGACAAACCCAAATTTTGCGCCCGCAAAATTAAAAAGGCGTCCGAACTATTGCCCAGGGCAAAAATGAAACTGATCAATAAAAAAATCTTAAAAGATGGATCAAGGTTATGCCAATTAAAACGAAAGGTAGAGGAAGAATTTGCTTCTTTCTTCTTTTCTTTCACAAAAAAGAGCAACAAGAGAATTCCTATAAAAGCAGGGATAAAGGCGAGAAAGAAGATTAAGCGAAAATTATTATCTAAAAAATGAATCGCCAAAAGAGCAATCATTGGCCCGACCACTGCTCCCAGGGTATCAAGTGCCCGATGAAAGCCGAATGCTCTTCCTCGAACCGAGTTTTCCGAGCTTTCAGCAATCAAAGCATCTCTGGCTGAAGTTCGCGTTCCTTTCCCAAACCGGTCAATAAATCGAGCCATCAAAACAAACGGCCAACTAAAAGCAAGACTTAAAATTATTTTAGAAATGGCTGAAAATGAGTAACCGGCAACAACAAAAGGTTTTCTCCTTTGAAATTTATCAGAGAGCCAGCCAGAGACAACTTTTAAGATACTGGCGGTTGATTCCGCAATGCCTTCTATTAAACCGACAATAGCGACTGGCGCACCTAAGACGCTGGTCAAAAAAATAGGTACGATTGGATAAATCATTTCCGAAGCAACATCATTAAAAAAACTTACCAGCCCCAGAGCAAAAACATTTTTAGAAATACCAAATTTATTTTTCATAAAGTTTATTCCATTAACCCTTCAATATTAACACCCAACGTCTTGCGTCTTGGCAATCTTCGCCATAGTTTGGACGCTTGGTTAATTAACTACACCGCTTCCGACTAATGAAGTTAGAGTCGATATTTTTTTAGGTTCTTTGGCAGTTTTTAGAAACCGTAAGCCAACGGGTGAATGCTGGCGAGTGATGGTGCAAAATGCCGCATTTTCCAGCTGGCGGAGAGGGTGGGATTTGAACCCACGAGACAGGGACTACCTGCCTACTCGATTTCGAGTCGAGCGCTTTCAACCAAACTCAGCCACCTCTCCTTTTTACTTGGTTACTTGGTTAGCTGGTTAATTAGTTTGGTTTTAATTCCTCAACTAGCTAACCAAGTAACCAAGTAACGAATTAAGATATACAATTAAGTTCAACGTCTTTCCTGAAAGAATTTTTGTAAAATTAAACTACATTCCTTTTCTAAAACACCGCTTACTATTTCAATTTGATGATTAAATCTCTTATCTTGTACGATGTTAATGATGCTGCCTGCTGCTCCGGCTTTAGGGTCAGGAGTACCAAATATTAATCTTTTAATTCTAGCTTGAAGCATGGCATAGGCACACATCGGACAAGGTTCTATGGTAACATAAAGGTCAATATCTTCTAAATGCCAGCTTCCTAAGTATTTAGCAGCTTGTTGGATTGCTAATATTTCAGCATGAGCAGTAGGATCCTGTAACTCTTCTTTCTGATTATGAGCCCGGGCTATTATCTTATTTTGATATACTACTACTGCTCCGACCGGTACTTCCTGACGGGAATAAGCGATTTCTGCCTCTTTCAAGGCTTCTTGCATCAAGCTAATATCTTTATCATTATTTTTTGGCATATTTTTAATGAAGACTTTCCGGAAGTATTGATATTGGCGCGCCCGGAGGGACTCGAACCCCCAATCTACTGATCCGTAGTCAGTTGCTTTATCCAATTGAGCCACGGGCGCTCTATTAAAATAAAAGTTCCCTATTGATTTTATTATAATTTAAATTCTTAGTCAAATTTATT
>JAHIPR010000185.1 GCA_018903015.1 bacterium | reverse complement strand
TTAACTGCCCAGAAAAATTTAAGGATAGTTATGCCAGGATATACCCACCTTCAACATGCTCAGCCTATCCTTTTTTCTCATCACTTGATGGCTTATTTTTATATGTTTGAGCGGGACAAGGGAAGGATGCAAGATTTGTATAAACGAGTTGATGTTCTTCCTTTAGGTTCTACCGCTTTAGCAGGCACTTCTTTCCCCATTGATAGAGAATTTGTAGCTTCACAACTTGGTTTTAGTGGAATTTCAGAGAATAGTCTTGATGCGGTAAGCGATAGAGATTTTATTTTAGAATTTTTATCTGCTTCAGCCATCTTAATGATGCATTTGAGCCGTTTGGGAGAAGAATTAGTTTTGTGGTCCTCGAAAGAATTTGATTTTATAGAGTTAGATGATTCTTTTTGTACCGGCAGCAGTATTATGCCTCAGAAGAAAAATCCTGATGCCGCAGAATTAATCAGAGGAAAAACCGGGCGAGTCTATGGAAATTTAATAAATCTTCTAACCATGATGAAGGCCTTGCCCCTGGCTTATAATCATGATATGCAGGAAGATAAAGAGCCTTTATTTGATACCGTATCTACTTTAGAAACTTCTTTATTCTTAATGAGTAAGATGATAGAGACTATGCAGGTCAATAAAGAAAAGATGGAAATAAGCACCAAGGGTGATTTTTCTACTGCCACCGAATTGGCGGATTATTTGGTAAAGAAGGGCTTAACTTTTAGAGAAGCCCACAAATTAGTAGGCAGCATGGTTATTTATTGTTTAGAAAATAAAAAAAATTTGGAGGATTTAACTCTTTCCGAAATGAAATCTTTTCATAAAAATTTCAGTGAGAAAACTTTAGAAATTTTAAAACCACAAACCGCTATTGAGGCCAAAGATTCTGTTGGTGGAACTTCTTTAAAGAGCGTAAAGGAATCTATCCAAAAAGCTAAAAAGATATTAAAACAAAACAATGATTAATAATTACTTAATTTAATATTGTTTTAAATTGTTTTTCTATTTTTATTGTTTTAAAGGAATTTTATCTTATATATCTTTCATTTGTCATTCCCTCGAAAGAGGGAACCCAAGCATGTTTCCTTATTTTTCCTTATCAAAAAGAACAACTAAAACAAGGCTTACAGAAATTTTCCCAGAAAATAAGAAAAAAATTTAAAAAATTTTCCCAGAAAATAAGAATTTTTCAAATAAATATAGTATATTATTATAAATAGACTTAATTAATTATTAATTATTTAAAAAGTGTCCTAAGTGTATAAGAGGTATAGGATGAGAGAAATTAAAGCTAATCAGATTAAAGAAAAGGTAAAAGAGTTATTCCTCAAAGCTAATTTTTATATAAATCCAGACCTTGCACAACGATTGGAAAAAGCCTTAGAAGAGGAGAATTCTCCTATAGGGAAACATGTTTTACAGATGATTATAGAAAATAATAAGATTGCCTCAAGAGAAGAGGTACCTATCTGTCAGGATACCGGATTGGCAGTAGTGTTTGTAGAGGTAGGTCAGGAAGTTCATTTAGTTGGTGGTGACTTTACCGAAGCTATAAACCAGGGAGTAAAAGAGGCTTATGAAGAAGGATATCTCAGAAAATCGGTAGTGGATGACCCGGTCTTTGAAAGAAAAAATACCAAGACCAACACCCCGGCGATTATCTATGCCGATATTGTACCAGGAGATAAGATAAAATTTTTAGTAATACCTAAAGGCTTTGGCAGTGAGAATATGAGTGCCATAGCCATGTTAAAACCAGCCGATGGAGCGGAAGGAATAATTAATTTTGTAGTAGAGACAGTAAAGAAAGCCGGTCCTAACCCCTGTCCTCCTACCATTATCGGAGTAGGAGTAGGAGGAACTGCCGATAAAGCAATGGTCATCGCCAAAAAAGCCATTGCTAGAAAAATTGGCAGCCATAATAAAAACGCCAAGTATGAAGCAATGGAAAAAGAGGCATTAAAAAGAATAAATAATTTAGGTATTGGTCCAGCGGGTCTTGGTGGCAATATTACCTGTTTAGCAGTACACATAGATTACTTGCCTACTCATATAGCTGGGCTCCCGGTAGCAGTAAATATTTGTTGCCATGCTGCTCGACATGCAGAGGGAATATTATAAAAAATAAATATTTTAAACCAGGAAGCAAATCTATGAAAGAAGCAATAAAAATAACCACCCCCTTAGATGAAAGAAAAGTCATCCAACTAAAAGCTGGAGATTTAGTAAAAATAACCGGGTATATTTATGCCGCCAGAGATGCTGCTCATAGAAGAATTTTTGAATTAATTAAGAAAGATCAAAAACTTCCCATAGATCTCAAAGGGCAAATTATTTTTTATGCTGGTCCTACTCCCACTAAGCCAGGATATTCCTGTGGTTCAGTAGGACCTACCACTTCTTATCGCATGGATTCTTATACACCTTCTTTGTTAGAAAAAGGGCTTAAAGGAATGATTGGTAAAGGGTTTCGCTCTAAAGAAGTAATCGATAGTATAAAAAAAAATAAAGCGGTATATTTTGCAGCAGTAGGAGGAGCAGCAGCTTTAATTGCTCGAAGTGTTAAAAGGTCTGAAGTAATAGCCTATAAAGATTTAGGGGCAGCAGCAATTTATAAATTTTACGTGGAAGATTTTCCTGCAATAGTATGTATTGATGCTAAAGGGAAAAATTTATATGAAAGTGAACCGCCAAAGTATATGAAATAATTAAATGATTAAATAAATTTAATTTAATCTAAAAAGGAGATTGCAAAATGAATATTTATGAAGAGGCTTTAAAGCTACACGAAGAAAACAGAGGAAAGATCGAAGTAATAAGTAAGATTAAAGTAAAAGATATGCATGACTTAGCTGTAGTCTATACTCCCGG
>JAHIPR010000184.1 GCA_018903015.1 bacterium | reverse complement strand
CAGGCATAATCATCACAGTAAGCACAATTTTTAACTTCCTTTTCCTGCCCACACTTTCTTATTTCACAGACTTTGCAATAATTAAAAAGTCGACCAGACTCTTCCAAACACCCATCACAATTAATGTCTTCTGGTTTTATATCACACTTAAATTCTTTAGACCAAACTTTTGCCACTTTTTCCCTTTCCTTATCATCATCTTTCCGGGTAGCTATAAAAGCCGGGCATTCGCTACAGCTTAATCCGCAAAAAGCAATCATCTCATCCATAATTTTCACCCTTTTTTATTTTATACTATCTTAACAATTTATTCAAACAGACACTTGACAATAGAAGTGTTTTAATGTAAATTGAAGAACACTTTTACTTACTGCCTGAATCCAAAAAAAATATAATTCAAAATAAATGATTGGGGAGGGAAGAGAAATGAATTTAATAGACTTTAGCACTTTAATTCCCTTCGCTTTGATTACCACCTTCACCCCGGGACCCAATAACCTGAGCTGTGCTTCCATGAGTATCAATTTTGGAATTAAAAAAACCATGAATTACCTCTATGGAATTGTTACCGGATTTTTCTTACTGCTGTTACTCTGCGGATTTTTTTCTAACCTGCTTTTTACAGCCATTCCCTCTGTTGAACCCATCATGCGCTGGGTTGGAGCAGCCTATATTCTCTACTTGGCTTATGGCACTTTTAGAGCCAGCTTTTCCTTTCAGGAAAAATCTGACCAGTATCTCTGGGGTTTTTATAAAGGTGTATTTCTCCAATTTATAAATCCCAAAGGAATCATTTATGGCCTGACTCTTTACTCGGTCTTTCTAAATCCCCTTATTGGTAATCCCTTCTATATTATCCTATTCTCATTGGGCTTTGCCCTCATCGGTCTCTGTGCTGTTTTAGCCTGGGCTTTATTTGGGGCAATTATTAACCAATATTTGCACCATGTAAAATTAAGAATTATTTTAAACAGTATTCTATCCCTTCTTCTGGCCTATACCGCAGTAAAAATTACCGGAATTCTTTTCTGAAAATTTTTATTTCACGTTACCGGGGTCAAATCTTTATTCTTGACAAATAGTTTGATTAACTGTCAAGAATAAAGATTTGACCCCATTTCTTATCTCTTGCGCAAACAAGAGAGCAATCTCTTAAAATATATCATTTATTTTTTTTATTTATCAAATAATATTAGAATTCTCTAGATATTTTAAAATTCTTAAAATTTTAAAATATCTAGAATTTTAAAAATTAAGTTGACTATTTAAAAAAAGGGTAGATAATATAAAAAAGGGAGATGTATTTACTTAAAATAATTTAGAGAATTTATAAAATTAAGCAGGATTTTTAAAAATTATGTCGAATGTTTTATTGTGAGGAATAATAAATAAAGATTATTTTTTAATAAAGTAATCGAAGAAGCGAAAACTTAAAAACTTATAGGAAGGAGGTGAAATAGCATGTCAAGCATGTGGTATTGGATTATAGGAATTGCAATTGTAGTAATAGTAATATATCTAATATGGGGCAGGAAGAAAAAAGCAGGGAAATGAGTTTCTTAATTGACATCTTTTGCTCTGATACAGAATGTAGAACTTATTAAATAATAACCTTAACAAAATAAGAGAGGGCATTTAAAACCCTCTCTTATTTTCATAAAATACTTAAATTTACTTTGCTTATAATATCGTTGATTTTTAACCCCATTCTTGTTACCATATTAGCACCATTACTTTTTTCTCTTGTTAAACAATATTAGAATTCTCTAGATAGTGTAAAGTTTTTAAAATTTCATTTTAAATAAAATTTTATTTTAAATAGAGACACCTATTTATTCCTAAAAATCTCATTTAAGGGTGGCCTGGTTAGATAGCGCTGCTTCCTGGTTATCTCCTTTAATCTTTCTTTACCTCTCATTGAGTGTTTTATCTCATCGATAAAATTCTCCTGGCCAAGAAATAATTGTCCCTTGATTGCCTTTAAGGGTGATGCTGCTTTTATCCCGGAACGGACAAAGGCTTGATATCGGCTGGCGGCTGCTTTTCGCTCTTGGTTAAGAT
>JAHIPR010000183.1 GCA_018903015.1 bacterium | reverse complement strand
TAAGTCGGTGAACCGAGATTTCTACCGCTGGGACCCCATTCCTGCATAAATTTAAGAAATTTTAGCCAGGCTTCGTCATTGACAATTGCAGTTTTACCATCATCGCTAATTAACTGTCCTCCGAGCTGTTCGACCATAGGTACCATGGCTACAAGATAATAGGGGTATCTGAAGTCAAATCCTCTTCTGTTAAGAATTTCACCTTCGCGTATACATAACTTATCTGATACCTCCACCATTTCTTCCCAGGTTTTAGGATAATCCTTTTCAGGATCTAACCCAGCATCCTTAAATACTTTTTTATTAATAAAGATACACCAATTAGTTAATTCTAATGGCAGTCCATAAAGTTGTCCCTTATAGGTTACCGGATCTAATACCCCGGGGATATAAGCATCGTAAACTGCCTGAAGACTGGGATAACCGGCAGCTTCGAAGTCAACGGGAGCAAGACGCTCATTGACTATATAGGCATATTCATCTTCAATAGACATATTGAAGATATCCGGACCCTGATTTGCTGCAAACGCAGTCAAAATCAATTCCTGAATTTGACCTGAACCACTGGTAACTCTCTTAATGGTAACTCCTGGATTAGCCTGCTCAAATTCAGCAATATATCTATCTTCAATTTCCGTTCTATTGGGGTCTTCGTGAGTCCAGAAAGTAATTTCCATGTTAGCAGCTGCATTAACTGTTACAGAAAGAAGAAGCACAAAAAGAAAAATAGTGAATAACTTTTTCATAGATACAAACCTCCTTAAAAAATTAATATAGTAACTTTTTTCTTATTTCCTATTAACTAAATTCTTCCTTCACCTCCCTTCACTTAACTTTGTCAGGAGACAGCTGTACAAACTCAAACTTCTTGTATATTAACATATGCAACATAATCTAACAAATTCCTGCTAAAATATTGTAATTTTTTTAATTTTTTATAATCTCAAATCGGGAACTAATTTCAGGAAGCTTAGTCACTTCAATTCTTACCGAAAAGGAGTATAGGGGTATCCAGTAGTATACCTCCTAAAAATGCTAAATATGCTAAAGCAGAAGGTGCTATATCTGTGAAACTTTTCTGATGTAGCAGAGAAAAGCCTATATTTTATTAAAGATGTGCATGCATAATAGGAAGAGATTATATTCTTCTTTGGACTATAGGTCTCTGAAAGAATATGAGATAATATTTACTAAAAATAACTCTTACGATCTCACTCTAGCCAAGATCTGTAAATGTCCAGTTTGAAGGGTGTACTTTACTTTATTTTGCCTAACCTTTTCATAATGTCCTTCAAAGATTTATAGGCCTTCTTGTATTCTATAAAATACTGATCATATATCTTTTTCGCTGTTTTATCAGGATAAATGGTTCTGTCGAATCGTACCCAATCCTTTATCCTTTCGTAGGAATCTAAAACACCTGTTCCAACACCGGCTAGTAAGGCATCTCCATAAGGAGCCTCCACATTTTGTGTGAGGGTTTTTATCGGATATCCAGTTACATCCGAAAACATCTTCATCCACAATTGAGATCTCGTTGCCCCTCCTACCATAATACATTCTTCTGCCAACTCTAACCCGCTTTCTAAGCCTGCTTCTATATTGTGGCGCAAAGAATAAGCCACACCTTCTAAAATTGCTCTGTAGATGTGTTTCCTGGTATGATATAAGGTCAAACCTATTATGGTTCCTTTTGCATCAGGATCCCATATCGGTGAACGTTCACCCATAAAATATGGTAATAATAAAAGTCCTTCTGAACCGGGAGAAATATCTACTGCTTGTTCATCCAAGAGTTGATAAGCAGAGGTATTCGATTTTCTCTCGATTTCCCTCTCTTTATCGCCAAATTGATCCCTAAACCATCTAACGATACCACCTGCAGTTGCTGCTCCACCAAAAGTATATATCATTTCATCATCGTAGGCCACATAGGGAAAACTTACTAATTTAGGAGACAGATGTTGTCCTTTATGAACGACCCCCCAGCATATAGAGGTTCCTACCATAGCAACATGGCTTTTCTCTTCTAAAACACCCGCACTTAAGGAAGCCACCGGGGCATCTATGCCTCCTGCTATAACCGGTGTTCCTTCTAATAAACCACACAATTTTGAGGCTTCTTTGGTTATTTTACCTACAATATCTGCAGATTTTACAATTCTTTGCGGTAACATGGATATAGGAATGCCAAGAATTTTGCACATTTCTTTTGACCAAGTTCGTTTCTTTATATCAAAGACACCACCAATGTTACCAGCTGATGAAAAATCTGTAATATTTTCTCCGGTTAATTTGTATATCACATAATCTTTAGGGGTGATAAACCGGGATATCTTTTTCCAATTATCCGGTTCATTATTCTTAATCCACATCATCTTGGTAAATCCATAGTAAGAATC